>NZ_PTQW01000032.1 GCF_004343725.1 Treponema sp. J25 | reverse complement strand
AGTTTCTAGGGCTCATTATATGTTTTAGGGTCCGCACCGGATAAAAACATTGGTGTAATGACTTCACAATCAAATACAAGTTCTTCTCTGTTTTTATAACGTTCAATATAAAATTCCATCTTCCCCTCACTCCTCCGTTACTTCGATATGGCCAAAGCCGAAGCTTGTGTTTTTGCCGGTGCCGATGCGGCCTGCCAGGTGCAGGGTTTCCCAGACCCAGCGGGGGGCGCTTCCACTTAGGGTAAGGCGTCCCACGTGGCCGCCCAGTTTCATCGGAGTTCCCTGGCGGCGGGAGAACCGCGGGTAATCCCGCCATGCCAGGTCCCGATGGGTTATTTTTACTTCTCCCTCCCACTTTTGGTTTTGTATTTCTTTTGCAAATTCTGTGCCATTCCCATAAAGAAAAAACAGCGTGTCCAGATGCCGGCTCGTGGCGGCTATCAGGTCCCGACCAGAAAAATCGCTGGTTAGGCGATTATTCACCTTAAAACGCAGGGGACTGTGACAGTAAATATGAAGCGTTCGGCTTTCCATCTCGTCGCCGTCCGGATAGCTATACCGCTCAGTGCTCAGACGGGACTGCACGAGCCGGTCCCCTTCAAGAATTGCCTCTCCCTTTACATTGTTCACGCTGATTTTGTAGGGGACCCGCTCCCGAAAAAGTCCCCCTTTCCCTCCTTCCCGTAATGCAAAGACCACGTGGGGCACATATTCCACCCCTCGACCAAATAGCTGAACCGTTAAGGGAAGTTCCCGTGCCTCCCTACCCGGTTCAGTGTGGGCAATGAGCCTAAAGGGATGACTTGCTCGATCGCGGCCCTCTAAAACCGGGGTATCCTTGTCGATAATACTCTCGAACAAAAACACATAGGCACAGGTGCGCCGGAAAACGCAGTCCTGACAGGGGGTCTGGTGGCTTACACAGTGCATTCGTTTAAGATGGTAGCCCAACACACTTCGGATAACAAAGGGTGGATAGGTATCTACTCTAACGGCTTTCTGAAAAGTGATAGTACAATTGAGTGAAAGGCTGGTAAGCTGATGGCCCATGATAGTTACTCCTATGATACTTCTGAGATTTAAAAATTGTCAATGTTTTTGTGTTTAATTTCTTATATTAGAAATGGTTAAATGACTTGATATTTCTATAATCTCTAATATCTCTAAAAACTCTATCCGCCATACTACTAACATCCTCTTATTTATACGAGAAGAAAAAACCACTTCCCTGTAGGAACTTTGGAACGGTAGTCCGGCTGTAGGCGACTCAAACACGGAAATTCAACCCGGCGTTCCTAAAATAGGGGTGCTTAAAAAAGTAACCTTTGTTCCGTCGTTATGGAACTTTTGTTACGCCACACATCCTTTTCCTTTAATCTCCGTATCTTTCATTTAACAGTTCCACCGCGTATATAAGGGCTTCCCGGGAAGTATCGGTGGGAATAATCTCAAAGCGGGCTCCGAAGTCGTTTCTATCCCGATAGGTGCCAACCAGTCGAAGCTGCCCTTCTATTTCTCGTACCGTAAAACCCCTCCCTTTAATGGACCGTTGTTGGTAATAAGGAAGGCTTTTTATGGTTACAATCCAGGGGACTTCTCTCCAAATCTTTTTCACATAGTCCTTAAAACCTTCGGGATAGTGGTCATCCGAAAAGTGGGGCACCTCTTTATTTTGAGCTGAAGCCAGTTCTGTTACTTCCCGTTGATGGTGTAATCGGTATCCAAGAAGGTATATTTGACCAATGGGGCTTAAGGCAAAAAGTCGTCTGTTCCCCACATCTGTTTCTTCCAGGAGGACCCGGAGTTTTTCATCCTCTTCGGTTAGATCTAGTTCTTCCGAATCTACCGTGACAATACCTTTTTCAAGATAGTGCAAAAGCCCCGCATAGGTTCCAAAAAGGCTGTAATCAAAAGAAACCGGCAAAGGGGGAAAATCGATAATCTGAGAAAACCGTTCATGTTTATACATGACCGGAATATTGAGCACCTGGCCGATAAGCAATCCAATGGCAATTTGGGCCTTGTAACCACCGGTGGCATCGATAAGCACCTTTTCGGGGCCACCTATCCGCTGAATGATAGTGCCAATTTCCCGGGCCAGGTTACGTAACCCATACACTTTAAAATCCTGAGGATGTTGGTCCTGTAATTTTTCGATTCGGTGATATTCTACGACACTAAAATGATGGGAAGAATGATTTTTAAAGTAATATTGAAGTACCTTTCCTGTTTCTTCTCCTGCCGGCGTATCCGAGACAAGAAAATGGATGGCCCTCAAAGGAAGTCCTTTTTGGGTAATAAGTTCGTGGATGGTATTAATTTCTGCACCACAGACCCGGCTATCTGGCGGAAGGCACGCTAATTCTCTTGCGAGGGCCCTCCAATTTTTTTCTTGATATGTCCTTTTAAGGTTCTCCCAATTCGGGGGATTGTCTCTTTCGAAGGGAAGCCGTTCCAGATTCCCAGAAAAAAGACTGGTTCCTACCGTACAAATGAGTACCTGTCGTTCCGGCATCTTATTCTCCTTCCCATTCGTTTTCGAAAAAACCGGCAAGCCGTTCCCGTAGGGCCTTGCGAAACGCATGACCAGTCATGCCCAAAAGTTTTGCCGCCGCTTCCCGGTTACCTCCGGTTCTGCGCAAAGCCGCCGCTACATAACTCCATTCCATTTGGAGCAGTCGGGCCCGCAGATCCAAGCCTTCCGGAGGCAGGATCTCCCCCGGCATATCACCAGACGCGCCGTGCATTCCATACTTACTCCAGGTGCCAGCTTGTAATTCTTCGGGCAATACATCCAGCTCGATGAGCTCCTTCTGGGATATGGAACAGGCGCTGTCTATCGTATTCCGCAATTCCCGGACATTTCCGGGCCACGAGTATTCAAGCAAACGGCTTTTTACTGCCTCAGAAAGCTCCTTATGTTCCCCATATTTACGGTTCCGTTCATCAAGGAAATAGTCAGCCAGAGGTAAAATATCTTCTTTGCGGTCCCGCAGAGGCGGAAGCCGAATGACAACAACCTTAAGGCGCTGGTACAAGTCCTTACGAAAACTGCCATCTTTTACCATGTGTTCTAAATCCCGGTGGGTTGCCGCGATAAGCCGGACATTAACCGTAACAGGTTCATCGGAGCCAACTGGATACAGGGTGTGTTCTTCCAACACCTTAAGGAGCTTAACCTGCAGTTCCAGCGGCAGGTCTCCGATTTCGTCAAGGAACAGGGTCCCCCCTTGAGCAGCCCGGATTTTGCCGCTTCGATTTTTATTGGCTCCGGTAAAGGCTCCCTGGACATGACCAAAAAGTTCGCTTTCTGCTAGATCCCGCGGAATAGCTGAACAATTTACTTCTACAAATGGCCCGCTTTTCCGGGGACTCGCATCATGTATCTGACGGGCTATTCTGGTTTTTCCTGTACCGGTCTCGCCTAAAAGCAGTACCGGGTCTTCATATCGGGCAATACGCAATGCCCGTTCTTCTGCTTCCCGATATTTGGGAGCATTACTCCCAGTGGTATTTGTATTCGCTCCTATATCAGCCTCATATACATTTGGAACCTTCCCTTCCACAATGAATGCAGGCCGCATAAAAGAAAAAGGTTCTATGTTTACTTGGCGGCTCTTATAGGCTCCACCGGAGAAGGCTGGCGGAATGCCCTGGTAAAGACGAGCCGGAAATTGTTGTGTCGCGGCAGCAAGAAAAAGGCAGGATTTCATCTGCGGGGTTCCGGAGTCCAGTAAAAAAAGCCATTCTACACTTATCCGTACTGGAAGATGTTCATGAACACGCTGTTGTATATCCGTAAGACTCATGAGCAACCGTTCCCAGATTATTCCGTAATCGACCACATCGGGAACATAAAAATCTACCGTTTCGAATTTGGTGACCAATCCTTCATCTTTAGCTTCTCTTATTAAATCTTGGGCTCGCTCATGGTAGGCAGCGCTGCTGCAAAGCATATAAACGATATCTACCGGATGCTGCAATAAAAAGGATAGAATAGGCCCCGGAGTTTCATCATCCTGTGGATAGGGATCCCGATTTCCTATAAAGGTCACCAGAACCGAGACTGTCTTTGCCATATCTTTCATAGTATCATGAGAATCCATGGCAGACAATCTGCATAAAACATGCCAATTACAGGTGCCACAGCAGCCACCATTCTTTTTATTTTAGACACCCCTATAAGATTAGTTTTCATAATGCTTCGTAACTTTTGTTCCGTAACTATGAAACTATCGTTACTGTTTTCCTGGCCCTTAGTGCTATGAAATACTGCTTTTTACGTACCCCGCCAGGGTCTTTCCACCAAAAAACACTTGGCATGATATTTGCATTAACACAAAAAAGAGGAATAAATATGAAACGAACATTTGTTATGATCGTGGCTATGCTGGTTTCCCTTTCTTCTATCCCGGCCCAAAGCCCACCACCCGATTCAGAATGGATAGATTATGAAGAAACGGACCCAATTACCGACGAATCAAAAGTATTCTTAATCCTTGAGGCAGATGGGCCAAAAAATTATTTTAAAACTAAAGAACGTTTGGTAATTCGAGCTACTTCTGAAACAATCGAGCTATTTATTATCTGGAATACCTTTTTGGGAAGTGATATAGAATATTTTAATCTTCGGGGTAAATATATTGATTTTAGAGTTGGAAATAATCCAGCCCAAAGAACATTCTGGTCTAATTCGACCGATGGGGAAGCAAGCTTTTACATAGGAGACATCTCTGAACTATTACAACAAATAGCAAAAGCCGATAGATTCGTAGTCCGCTGTACCCCTTCTTATCAAGATCCCATTACCCTTTTTTTTAACACCACAGGGCTGGAGTATTACCTTAGCAAATATAAGAGTTATTTCCCTTGGTATTCGAGCATAGAAGCTATTCAATAAAGCAAGGAGAATCTTGTGAAAAATCATTACTGCAGGATGAGCATTTTGTTATTACTGGTACTTTCTGTAATTTCATGCGCAACATACCATTTTGTACCCATTCAAAATGATCAGATTCAGGTTATTCAGGAAAGATCTGCTTACTACCCTGTTTATACCGACCAAAATATTGGTATGATCATCTATCCTGTCTATGTTGATGAGGATTTAATGATAAAAATTGCAATAAAAAATTATTCAGGAAAAACAATTTCATTTACAGATACCCATTTTTCTGTTTATGAAAGCGACGATAGGGTAAACTGGAAAAAACTTAAGGTTTATACATCGGAAGAATATTATAGAAAAGAAAAAGCAGAATATACCGCAGGGGCAGTGCTGCTTGCACTGGGAGCTGTAGCTAGTTCTATAGATGCCGGCAGAGGTTACACATCCACTACCGGAACCATATACGGCGGATCTCGATATGGTTCTGTTTCCGGTATCTACAGCAGCTCAACCAGTTATTATGACCCTACAGCAGCAGAACTGGCAAGACAAAGAAATTTCGAGGCAGTCTCCCAATACGCCCAAAGGGGAAAACAATGGCTCGATGTACTTGAAAAAAATCTTTTCTATAGTGTAGACCTTCAGCCCAATGCGGAATATTTCGGTCTTGTTTTTGCTGAAAAGGGCTATAGCAAATATTATAAAATAATCTGCACTACGCCGGGCATTCAAATAGTCAGCATCGAATACGAAAAAGTAGTAGATTAGAGCCCCCTTACGTTAGCACCAGTTTTAGCCTGCGGTCCAGGGTAAAGAGGCCCTCCGTGTTTCTCCGGTTCATTGGGGTTCATCTCGGAGGCCCATACCTGATTGGGCATCCAGATCGTCTTTCCCCTCAACAGGTACGGATACTTCGGATGCTTCCGGTCCGGCTTGGACAGCTGTTCCCCAGGGTACATAGTCCTCAGCCTGTCTTTCCCATGATCCTGCGGACCTGTTTCCTGCTTACCACGAGGTACGAAACCGCCAGGGCGACCTTCCGGTACCCGTAGAAGGGATGCTCCCGCAGTTCGTCCAGAATCGCGAGCAGTATGCCCAGCTCGGGATCCTCGGTTTCCTCCTCCTTCTTCGGCTTGTAGTAGTAGGCCGTCCGGCTGATCGATAGAAGCTCGCACTGTCTCCGAATCGAAAGCTCCGGATCATCCGGCTCTACAACTTGGGCTCGGTCCCGTACAGTTGCCTGTACTTTTTTTTAGAAACTCGTTCTCCACCTGGAGCTGACCGATCTGCCTGTACAGCTGGTCCTGTTTCCGCTCGGCCTCTTCCGCTGTCTTGTCCTTCCCTTCTTTATTCAAAGAGCTTGCCCGCGTTCTCGAGCAACTGTCTTTTCCAAAGGCTCACGAGGTTCGGATGAACCGCGAAGGCCTTCGCGATCTCCTGGATCGTTTTCTCACTCCGTACCGCATCCAAGGCTACTTTGGCCTTGAACTCTTTGTCGTAGTGCTTGCGCATGGCTGATTCTACGCCTCCTTCCTCCTGTCTCTCAAGGAGGCGATTCACACCTTAGTTCTTGCGCGTCCTTGGTCTTTCAACCTGGGCTCAGTATAACCAGACTCTTACGCGAGGTTGAGGACCTCCGCGAGGCGAATGAAATACTAAAAAAAGCGGTAGCCATCTTCTCGGTGAACGGAAAACAGAGATGAGTTTTCGGTTCATGGACGCCCACCGGAATCGTTGGTCGATTGGGAAGATGGCAAAGGTTCTTACCGTCAGCGCATCGGGGTACTACGCAGGGAACGGCCGCAAACCTTCCTGCACTGCGGGGCGGCATTTTGCGAAGCCTCGACGGCGGCACTTCCGATGCTGGTCAGGAGCATGTCGCGAAAGGGCAACTCTAGGACAATGCCTGTGCGGAATCCTTTTTCAAGACGTTGAAACGGGAAGTGGAAGAACTGGACGGATGGAAATCCCGCCGGAACGTCAAGTCGGCGGTGTTCGAATACATCGAGGTGTACTATAATCGGATCAGGCTGTATTCGCGGAACGGCTACAAAGCTCCCGCGATGGTTGCACGAAAAGAGGCTTAACTACCTCTCCACTATACCGGGGCAGGTCCACAATGATTGCCATCAAATAGACATGACCCGAAGGCAGCTTGATATAGGTCAGATCAGTTGCCCACACCTGATTCGGATATCGTATTTTATTGCCAGCAAGAAGATACGGATACTTTTTATGCTCCTGTCGGGCCTTTGACAGATTCCGACCTGGGAAAATCGCTTGTAATTTGGTCCGAACCATGATTCGCCTCACCTGCTTCTCGGTAACCGGTACATGCTTCGCACCTATTTCACGGGGAAATTTCCTGTTTTGTCTTGACATTGTACTATAACAATAGTACAATTGTCATAGATGAGTAGTTCAAATATACGCCATAAAATCGATTTTATCCTGGATCCCGCCTCGGGGGTGCCCTTTTATCGGCAGATTATCCAGCAGGTAGAACAGGCGATTCTGGCGGGTCGCCTGGTGCCGGGGGATAGGCTGCCTACCATTCGGTCCCTGGCCATTGAACTGCAGATAAATCCGAACACCATCGCCAAGGCCTACAACGAACTGGAACTCCGGGGCCTCGTGGTAACCCAGGTGGGGAGCGGCACCTACATTTCGGATAAAAAGATCGATATCGAAGAGGCGGAACGGCAAAAAAAGATAGAAGAATGCCTGGGGCGCTTTTTCCGGGAGATGGAAGCCCTGGGTGTAAAAAATAAGGAAGAACTCATTCAACTTATACAGGAGTTTAAGGAGGAATAGGATGGGACTAGAAAGCTGGTTTGGAAAGAAAGAAGCCCATAAAAGTTATATTAAAAACCCACCTAAGCGGGGAAATCCCCGGGATTTCACTGTTCAGACTATTGGGCTGGGGGTGGTACTGTTATTTTTGCTTACCCTAAGCGGCATTCGCTTTGTTCGGGGACTTCCCCTTGGCTGGGTGGATGTAGGAGCCCTGTTAGGAGCCCCCATAGGAACTTCTTTCATCATGAGCCTGTTCCCCCGCTGGAAGGTGGCAATCAAGGTGTTTCTTATTATTACTCTTCTTATACTTATCTGGGTGCTAAAAGACCCCCAGCTGGCGGTGCTCTGTGCCGCCTTTGGGGCCTTTGTGGCCCCCGCTTTTCAGCGGCTTGACGAATGGGAGCGGGCAATCGTTTTACGGCTCGGAAAGTTTTATCGTGTAAAGGGGCCAGGGGTGTTCTTACTCTTTCCTATCCTTGACCGGATAGCCTCGGTGGTAGATCTCCGTATCCGGGTGACCGATTTCTCGGCGGAGACCACCCTTACCCGGGATTCGGTTACCGTGACAGTAGATGCGATCTGTTTCTGGCTTGTCTGGGATCCTGAAAAGGCTATCTGCGAAGTAGAACACTACGAAGAGGCGGTCATCCTCTCGGCGAAAACGGCCCTTCGCAGCGCCATCAGCAGGCATGACCTGAGTACCTTCCTGGAACAGGGCGATGAAATTGAACGGCAAATCCGGGAAGAGGTGGATAAAAAGACCACCGATTGGGGAATAACCATTCAACATATTGAAATTACGGACATTCAAATTCCCCAGGAATTACAGGGGCCCTTGAGTCGCCTTGCCCAGGCGGAGCGGGAAAAGAAAGGGCGGGTGCTTCTTGCGGAGGCGGAAATCGAAATCGCAAAGCGCCTGCGGGATGCGGCGGAGATTTATGCCTCGAGCGATACGGCCCTGCGCCTGAAACATCTATCTATCTTGAATGAAGGGCTTAAGGCGGGAAATTCCATGATGCTGGTGCCCAATTCGATTACCGAGGAATTACAGGCCACCGATGTCTTTGGCCTTGAGGCCCTGCAGGAAATTCGTCAACAAAAGAAGAAGGACGCGGCAGGGGCTTCTGAACAGGAACCGAAAGGAAAGAACTAAGAGAGACAGGAGGTAGAGAATGATTCTGCAACTGGAAGGAATAAAGCGATACTATCAAAAGGGGGCAGAAACGATTCATGCCCTGGATGGTATTACCCTGGATATCGAAAAGGGACAATTCATGGCTATCGTGGGCCCCTCTGGTTCGGGGAAAACCACCCTGCTCAACATTATTGGGTGCCTTGATAGTCTTACGGAAGGAATTATTCGGTATAATGGCCAAATTCTTGGCTCAATGACGGAAAACGAACGGTCCGAGTATCGGAAGCATCACATTTCCTTCATTTTTCAATCCTATAATTTAATTCCGGTTCTTACCGTTCTGGAAAATGTGGAACTACCCCTGGTGATAGAACGGCGGCTTTCCCGCCAACAGATTCGTAACCGGGCTCTGGATCTTATCCATGCGGTGGGGCTTGAGGGCACCGAAAATCGCTATCCCCGGGAACTATCGGGGGGCCAGGAACAGCGGGTGGCTATTGCCCGGGCCCTGGTTAAGGAACCCTACATAGTGCTGGCCGATGAGCCCACGGCCAATCTGGACTCCCACACGGCCGAAGAAATCGTGGACCTTATGGCGCGGATAAACAAGGAACGGGGGGCCACGTTTATCTTTTCTACCCACGATGCCCTTGTCCAAAAACACGCCCGCCGGGTGGTAACCATCCGGGATGGAAAAATCTTTAGCGATGACCGGCGGGAGGGTGCCCCTGCCGAGGGGCCACACAACAGTTCGCCTGGACGCTTTGCACCACAGGCCGACTCAACTCGGGGGGTATAACCATGTTATGGAAAATTGCCTGGCGAAACGTATGGCGTCACGGAAAACGCACGGCCCTTACGATTGTGACCATGACCTTTGGCCTGGGCCTCTTCATATGGATGGATTCGATGTTGAAGGGGATGGATCGGGTGGGCCTGGAAAATATCATCAACCTTACCGATTCGTCCCTAAAAATTACCACCCGTCAGTATGAGGAGGAGGGGGGCTATTCGCTGGATTACGGGATAGACCGGCTTCAGGAAGTGGAGTCGGCTCTGAAAGAAGATCCCCGGGTTCTGGCGGTTACCACACGGACCAGGGCTCTGGGGCAGCTTTCCAACGGCCGGGATGCGACGCCGGTGCTTATTACGGTGATAGACCCCGAGAAGGATCGCAGAGTGTATACCCTGGGAGAGTATATAGAAGGAAGCTGGTTCCCGCAAGATGTGGCGGCTCCAATCATCGTAGGTAAAGCCCTGGCCACAGAGTTGGGCGTGGGTCTTGGTGATTGGATTACCCTGGCGGGGCGCACCCGCTGGGAGGCCCATAATGCCCGGGATTTTCAGATAGTGGGACTGTTGCATGCCCCAGAACCCTCACTTAACAAGGGGACGGTTTTTATTCCCTTCTCGGTAGGCGAAGATTTCCTTGAGCTCGAGGGCCTGCGCACGGAAATTTCGGTGCGCATGGAAAAACGGACCAACCTTGCCTGGGCCATGGCGGACTCTGATGAACTGGCCCGTAAAATAGAAGAACGTTTCCCGGAGCTCCGAGCCAAGAGCTTTGGCGAAGTTGGCCGGGCCTTCCTGGAACTTTCTAAGGCTAAATCAAAGGGGGCCAGCATCATCATCCTGGTGGTGCTCCTTATTGGAGGACTTGGCATTGCCAATACTATTTTGATGAGCGTGTTCAGCCGGATTAAAGAAATTGGGGTCCTTCGGGCCTTTGGGCTTAACCCCCGGCAAATCCGCCGTCTTTTTATGATTGAAGGGGCGATTATTGGCCTTGTGGGTTCCGCATCGGGCCTTTTGTTTGGATTGCTTCTGGACCTCCAGCTTATTGTGTATGGCTTTCCCCTGGACGCGATGATGGGAAATATCGATATGGGACTTCCCTTAAGCGGAAACCTGTATGGAGAGTGGAACCCCGATGCCTTTGTGGTAGCCCTCTCGTTGGGCTTTCTTCTTGCCATCATGGCCAGCTGGGGACCCGCAAAACGGGCAAGTAAGATGGAAGTGACCGATGCCCTGCGCTTTGTATAGGGAGGCTCCTATGTGGATAATTGCTATGGCGTTTCGAAATATCCGGCGGAACCGTCGGAGAACCCTGTTAGCCGTCAGTTCCATCACCCTTTCGGTGATGCTCATGTCCTTTATGTATGGCCTTGCCAATGGGGTGCTTCAGAATCTGGTGAAGAACATCACCAAAAATGAAAGCGGTCACATTCGGATTACCACCCGGGGCTTTGATGAACGGGCCCGTTTTATGCCCCTGGATGAACTGGTTTTGGATCCCGAAGAGCTTCTCTCCCGTCTTCGGGAGGATGCGATCCTTTCTCAGGAGATTCAGTATATCGCCCCCCGGATTACCTTTGGGACCCTTCTTTCGAGCGGTCCGACTACGGTGGCTGCTATGGGTATCGCGGGGGATGCGAAGGTAGAACAGTACTTGCTCAATTTAGATAGAAGTATTGTACAGGGGCGCTACCTCGGGGGAAATCGGGAGGTAATCCTGGGGTATCAGCTTGCAGAGAAGTTGGGACTCAGCGTAGGAGATACCCTGCGGATTTTAACCCAGGGGGCCGATTCCAGTTTACGGCTTCGCAATTTTACAATCGTGGGGCTCTTTAAAACGGGGCTTACCCAGATGGACCGAACCTTTTTCCAGATTCCCCTGGAGGATGCCCGGGAATTCCTGCGAACCGGTGGTGGGGTCCAGCAAATTCTTATCATGCTGCGGGATTATACCAGGGCTCCGGAAATCGCCCGCCGCGTGGCCCAACTGGTTGCCCCGGTACAGACGGATCTCCTGGTAAAGCCCTGGACGGAGATCGGGGACTATCCCCGGCTCATCAAAATGATGGAGACTATATACGGGGTTATCTACTGGGTCATCGCCTTTTTAGGGGCCCTTATCATTTCGAATATCTTGATGATGGTGGTGCTGGAGCGCCGGCGGGAGATAGGTATCCTTAAAGCCATGGGACTTAAAAAGAGGGAAATTCTAGCCCTCTTTATCAGCGAAGGCCTGGCCATGGGGATTGTGGGAAGTGGTATCGGGGCCCTGTTGGGACTGGGAATCTGTTACCTCTTCTCTATTGTGGGTATCGATTATACCTCGGCCATGTCGGGCCTTACGTTTCCCATGGATCCCATCTTTTATACGGTGGTTAGCATTCCGGGGAGCCTTATGATGTTTGGCATCGGGGTGCTTGTTTCATTGCTGGTGTCGTATTTACCCAGTCGAAGGGCGGCCCAACTGGATCCGGTAATTGCTATAAGGAGCGTGATATGAAAAGAGTACAACGATATATGCTGGGGCTGATAATGCTGTTAGGGGTTCTGTGCCAACCCTATCGTGGGATGGCCCAGAGCCTTACCCCGCTTCCGTCCCTCACGGTGGAAGAAGTGCTTCGTCGCTACGATGCACAGAAAAACATCGGGACCATTTCCTATCGGGGTCAGATGATTATCGATCAGGGACGACGGACCCTGGTAAAAGAGATGGTGGCCGTCGCTGAAGGGAGTCGCCGGGCCTTTGTGGAATTTGTGAATCCCGAGGATCGGGGCATCCGCTACCTTAAGATCGATAAGGAACTGTGGATGTACTTCCCGGAAGAGCAGGAAACGGTAAAGATAGCGGGACATCTTTTAAAAGAAGGGATGATGGGCTCGGATTTTTCCTATGAGGATGCCCTGGAGTCGGAAACCCTTTTGGATAAGTACGATGCCCGTTTGCTTGGCACCGAACAGGTCGGGGAACGCCCTGCCTATGTGGTGGAGCTTACCGCCAAGGTACGGAATGTTTCCTACGAAAAACAAAAACTCTGGATAGATGGGGAGCGCTTTGTTCCCCTGAAAGCCGAAATGTACGCTAAGAGCGGAAAACTCCTTAAGGTGAGCGAGAGCCTTAAGGTAGAACGGGTCGGCAACCGCTGGTTTGTCACCGAGCTTGTCATGCGGGACATGTTGAAAAAAACGGCGGGCACCCGTTTTGTGATGCAAAACATCCAGCTCGATGTAAAACTCCCGGCGGACCAGTTTAGCCTACGGCGTTTAAGCCGTTAAGGGCTCCTACAACATAGGCTGTACTGCAAAACCCATGGTGGCGGCGCTTACCGCCGCCAAAAGGAAATCCTATGAAGCAGAACCATCATTTTCCGAATGTTTTTTTCCCCCTGGGAGGGGGTAAGAAGATTGCACCAATGATGAGAGGGACAAAGAAAAAACAACAGTCCCTTATTCTTTTGGTTATGTTGTTTTGGCTCTGGGAAACCATAGGGGTCCATTCAGGAATGACCCTCGGGGCTCAGGAAGGGTTTCCTGCAGAAAATCAACCTACTTCCCTGGAACAAACAGAAGCTTCCCCGGAACTATCAGAAACCACCCGGCAATGGGCTCCCCAGGATACGCTCCATCTCTGGGGCGAGGGGGCTTTCACCACCTCCTTTTATTGGACCGATCTTTCTCGTGAAGGCTGGCTGGACCCCTTAGAGGGCCCCCTTTTCTCCGCTACCTTGAACCTTAAAGGGGGCCAGAGGGACAGTGCCCAGGTTTTTGCGACCGGCCGGGTTACGCTCCTGTACGGAGACCTGGCCGCCCTGGCCTGGACGTTACAGGGACAGAGCGGAGTTGCCCTGCCCTTTGTTACGGCCGAGGTGAGCCGCCTTTTCCTGGCCCTGTACACCGGATGGGGGGATCTTTCGGTGGGCCGCATGATAGTAAACTGGGGCCGCGGCCGGGCCCTTTCGCCGACGGATCTCCTTGCTTCGGCCTTTTTAGAAGGAACCAGTATAAGTCGCCCCGGCACCGATGTGGTCCGATGGACTATCCCTCTTGGAATGCTTTCGAATATCGATATGGTGTATACCCTGCTCCCGCCAGTAGCGGAAGGATACGGAGCGGCCCATTTTAAGGCTAATATGGCAGGATGGGAGATGGGTATGCTCGCCGGCTATGATGGCGGTGCGTTGCCTACCCTCCGTCAGGGCCACTCAGTTCTCGGGGGTAATCTTTTATTGGGGGCCGCTTCTTCAGGGGGAGGAGTTGCCTCGAGCGTATCCTCCGACAAAGCCTTGCTCCTGGGAGCGGATGTGCAGGGGGACCTCCTGGTGGGCCTTGTAGGAGAAGGTATGCTTCGTCTCCCCCTTACTGAAGGGGCCCTTTCGTTTGAGGATATTTCCTATAGCCTTATGGGGGGCATCAATTATTCCCTCGGGGACCTGACGTTCAATTTGGAATACCAGGTTTCGGGGGGATCCGAGTACCCCTGGAGTGGGTTCCGGGCGAGACAGGTCGGTTTTGCTCAGTTGTCCTATACTTTTACGGAAAGCCTGCAAGGGGCAGCGCTGGGCCTTTTTGAGCCCGGTTCCCCGGAGTTCTTTGTTCAAGCTTCTATCCGATACGCTTTACAAAGGGGAGTCTCCCTGGTAGGCTATGCCCATTATCAAGTGGGGACGCCAGGGGATGGAGCTGCCCAGGAAAACCAGGTGTTTACACTGGGAAGCCAGGTGTCTGTCCGTTTCTAAGGGCGTCCCATGAAAGGGGCCGATGCTTCATGCAGGTGTTTAACCAGGTACTGGTGCTTTTTTTGTTGATTCTGATTGGCTACGGGGGAAGGAAAACCCAGACCATTGAAGATGCGGCGGTGGGACATTTTTCCCGTTTTATCCTGCATATTTCTCTCCCTGCCCTCATTCTGGCTTCGCTGCAACGTCCCTTTAGTCAGGAACTTTTACAGGAAGCCCTGATTACCCTGGCCCTTTCTTTTGCCCTGTATGGGCTGTATTTTCTGGTAGCTGTTTTGTATCCGCTGGCAATTCCCCTTTTTCCCCAGGAACGGGGGGTGCACCGGTATGCCCTTATTTTTTCGAATGTGGGTTTTATGGGCTTCCCGGTGGTAGAAGCCCTCTTGGGGCAGGGTGCTCTTTTTCACCTGGCCATTTTTAACATCCCCTTTAATGTATTGGCCTTTTCCATAGGAGCCTGGCTTATCGCCCGGGAAGGGAAGCGCCAGGTGGTTCTTTCCTGGAAGACCTTCGTGAATCCCAGTGTGGTGGCTACCCTGCTAGGGTTCCTTTTGTTTGTAGGTTCAGTGAAATTGCCCGAGAGCCTGTACAGAACTATCAAGATGACCGGTGATATAACCAGTCCCCTTTCAATGATAGTGATTGGGGCGATTCTGGCCCGGATGGATGTCCGCAAAATCGTGGGGCGCTGGCAATACTATGTGACTGTTCTGGTTCGGCTGTTGGGACTACCGGCCCTTGTGGGGGCCCTCCTGTACGCGGTAGGACTGCGGGGCCTGTTGTGGGTGCTCCCCACTATCATTACGGCCATGCCCGTGGCGGCCAACACCAGCATCCTGGCGGATGTGTACGGCGCCGATGCGGAATGTGCCAGTTCCCTTGTGTTTTTGTCTACCCTATTTTGCGTTGGAACCATTCCTTTAGTGGTTTTGTTCGGGCTTCGGCTGTGAAAAAGGGATCCTGCTGGACCTTATGAGGGGGCCTTTGGGTAAATGGTTATGAACACAGGAGGCTAGCGACGCCTATGTGATGGCAACGCTTTATGAACGGCCTGTTGTTCAATGGGGATATATGGCGGTGGGTTCCCCCTTTGTTAATTTTTTAATAAAAACGAACCTTATCTCCCTTCTTTTTCCATCCACAATAGGAGTTGCTCTATAAACCCCAGGTAGGCGGCACTGTAGCGATTTCGTTTTAAAAGATACTCCTGGGCCTGGACATAACAGGCCCTTGATATGGTTCCCAGGTACCGGAGAATCACCAGGGCAAGGAGAGTATCTAAGGACAGAAGCTTTCGCTCCTCTCCCGCGCGGAGCAGTTTTCGGTCCTCCGAAAGCAGGGCCTGTCCCGAACGTTCTGCTAATAAAAGAAGTTCCCAGTCGGTGTTTGGTGAAGCTGTCGAAAGGGGCGTACGGGGCGTACCATGTCCTCCCTCTTTTTTTGCCGGGTCAAGATGATTATCTGGAGTATGAGAGCTAAGGACGGTAAGAGACGGTTCAATCGTAAAGCCCAAAACGTCCTTTGCCGCAGGGGGATTCGGTCCCCTTTCCAGTTCCTGTAACACCTTTTCAGTAATGGAACATTGCCAACGGCTTGTAAGGGGTCCCAGAAGACCCAGTTCCTGAAAAAGGATAAAACTCGAGGTATCCACCACAAGGTGGGTAAGCCGGGAAAAATCGGCCAGCACCGTTTCGGGGGAGCCCTCTTCTTCCCATCCGGCGCCTGGGGACGGAGAAACGGAAATAGAAGAAAGGGCTTTTTTTTGTGGGCGCCCCTGTGTTTTCCCGGCTTTCTTCTTTTTCATACCAAAAAACAAACCCCTCTTTTTTTCGGGGCCTATTTAATCTTTACGAGTTCTAACTCAAAAACAAGAAAGGCGTTCGGAGGAATGACATTCCCGGCGCCCCGTTCCCCATAGGCTAACTCGGGAGGAATAATAACAAGACGGCGTTCCCCTACCTTCATATCCAGTACCGCCTGTTCCCAGCCGGGAATAAGACGCCCCTGGCCAATCACAACCTCCAGGGGCCCGCCCCGCAGGTCCGAATTATCAAACACTTCTCCGGAAAGAAACATCCCCTTGTATCTTACCGCCACCATTTTTCCTGGTGTCGGGGCAGGTCCCTTCCCCTCTTTAAGGATGAGGTAGCGGAGTCCTGTGGGGCTTGTCTGGGCTCCAGGGTACTTGGTGGCGATGGTAGCCAGATCCGCTTCTCGTTGTTTTGCCTGCCGTTCCTGAAGGGCCGCCAGGGTGCTTTTAAGTAGGTTGTCAAAGCTCGCCTGATCGGCTTTAAAGGCTCGGGCAGCCTGACCGTTTCGAATGATGGTGATCTTCTCTATCTTATCTCCCTGGACAATGGCATTAACCACTTCCTGTCCCTGGACTACTCTACCAAAAACGGTATGCTTCCCATCGAGCCAGGGAGTGGCCTTGTGGGTGATAAAAAACTGACTCCCATTCGTGTTGGGCCCCGCATTGGCCATGGAAAGCACTCCTGGCCCATCATGTTTGAGGGAAGGATCGATTTCGTCCGGAAATTTATAGCCCGGTCCTCCCGTGCCATTACCCAGGGGATCGCCCCCCTGAATCATGAAATCGGGGATTACCCGGTGGAAGGTAAGGCCGTTATAAAAGGGTTTTCCCCCTGTTACGTTCATTTTCCCCTCTGCCAGGGCGACAAAATTGCAAACCGTCAGGGGGGTTTTCTCAAATTCCAAGCGAACGACAATATCCCCTTTGGTGGTACTGATGCGGGCAAAAAGCCCATCCCCGAGTTGGGTGTTGGAAGGATTAGCCATGATACAACCTATGGTCCCTAAAAGGATGATGGAAAAAATAAAAAAACGTCCCTCTTTCATTCTCTTATTCATGAGAGGAACTCTATCATGTTTTGAAGTTTTTCTGAAGGGCTTTTATTCCCCCTTTGTTCTGTAAACAGATGTAGTGCCCCCGGGCTTATCCTCCAGCGGGGCAAGATGATTTATAAATGGGAAAGAGCGAATAAACTCTTATGAGGAGTCGCCCATTTTGTGGGCTCTTAAGGGCCTTTTAAAAACTGCGAGGGGAAAAGCTTCTCAGGATTCTTCTAAGATCCGCTGAAGGTGATGCGTTGTTGCCATCGCCTCTCGTACAAGTCGCCGATGTATCGTCCCTTGTTCCTCCTCCTGAGGGTTGGTTAATGCGGTATAGTATCTCTTAATAAGATTCTCTGCGCTCTTATTTCCCAGGATCGCAAAAATATTTACCATATGCTGAAGACTCTGACGGATTTTTTCCGTGTCCTGAGACTCGTACGCCCCTTCAAGACTGGTAAGGTATTTAGGTAATTCCGTATGGGCCGTCATAAGAAGATGGCGGAGGTCTTCCTCGCTCCCCGCATAGATTCGTCGGAGCCTTTCTATGTTAAGAGGGAGACGATGCAGGGTAAGCGTTTCTATCTGTTGTACCAGGTGTTGAATGGTAACCGGCTTGGGAAGGAGGGCATCAAAAAAACTCCTGCTCGGGAGCCCCTGTTTGCCTTCGATGGTTCCCAGTCCTATGATGGGAAGGGAAGGATCAAAATGCTGACTGTGGGAAGAACGGATGGCCATTACGGTCTGTAAACCCTCTACTTCTGGCTCTTGAATATCTACAATAAGGCAGTCAAAATCCCTGGATTCCAAAAGAGCAAGGATGGCCTTCTGTCCTACCGCAAAAAATACCTGGTGGCCAGCCTTTTCTAGAATATGACGGAAATATTCCTGATTTACCGGATTTTGTTCCCCGATAAGAATCAAAAGAGGGGAAGAAGGGGATCTCCCTGGGGATGGTGAGACAGGAAAAGAAGTAACTTCCAGGGGGACAAAAAACGAAAAGATACTTCCCACCCCCGGAGTACTTTCTACCGATATGGCCCCTCCCATCCGTTCTATGAGTTTTTTGATGAGGGGTAAGCCTATTTCTTGATAAGATTCTTTTTTAAGAGCTTTTTCGCCGTTGTTTTGCCCTGGGGCGGTAAACAAATGTTGCTGTTCTTCCCCCGAGAATCCACTCCCCGTGTCTTTTACCGATACGAACAAAGCCGGAATTTGTTCCTTTGCCCGGACGTGGCAAGAAATCTGAATGCCCCCTGCACTGGTATGGGTAAGGGCATTAGTTACCAACACGGAAAGGATCTTCCGAATTTTAGTGAAATCCATGCGAACCATGGGAAAGCCTCCATCATCAATATGGATGCTCCAAGAAAGCCCCCGCTCCGTTGCCTCGTTTTTATAGGGGAGTAGGGTCTCTTCAATATCCTTGCTGAGGAGTACTTCCTCGGGGTAAAAATGGAGGATTTCTCCCTGGGGAGCAAAAAAGAGGGAAAAATCGTCCAGGGTGGCCAACAACTCCCGGCACTTTTTTTGAATTTCCTGGGCCACTTCGTCTTCATAGTTTCCACTGTGGCGAAGCTTTTCGCTTACCATAATCAGTTCTAAAAGGGGATTTTGAATCTGGCTGCTCCAGTGGGAAATAAATTCTTCCTTAGCTCGATGGGCTTCTTCGGCGGCATCCCTGGCCTGAATACTCAGTTCTTCGAGGGTTTTTCGGGCCGTAATATCTTCAATATTACAAAGATAATGGGTAATGGCCCCTGCGGGATTCCTGACGGCTGAAAAAGAAAAATCTACCCAAAGGGGAGTGGCCCCGGCACGGTTCCAGCGGAGTTCCCCTCGCCAATCAAGCCCCGATTCGATCGAAGTACATAGGGCTTCATAATTCTTCTTTATAGAGGGATCAGGAAGTATAAAATGAGTGATTTTTTGGCCGATTACCTGGTCAGGGCCGGTGGCGGTAAGAGAAAAGAAGGCGGGATTCACATATTCTATGATAAGATCTCGATTCAAAATGGCAATCCCCAGGGGGCTCTGATCGACGGCCTGGTACATTTTTCGGAGCATTTCTTCCGATTTTCGGCGAAGGGTTATGTCTCGTATGATACCAACGGTTCCCACAAATACGGGCTCCGAAGAAGTATCGCCCCTTTTATATGCCCCCGCCGAAGTTACTTCTCCGTAGGAAATGATAGATGCGTACATCTCTTTCCCCTCAAGCGGAGAAGGGGTTTTGCGTTTAAGCCGTAGTTCCAGGTTCTCTGTTTTACGGGGCACCCCCCGTCGTTCATCGAAAAGTTTGGGGGCTCCCCGTGCCCCGGTGTTCCGTTTCTGGTAAAGGGGTAACAGGTATTCCCGGCTTACATAGGGGATATCTTCTTCAAAAAGGATGGCACTAAAATGTTTCCCAATGAGTTCTTCCGGTGTGTACCCTAAGAGGGAAACGGCCTGATTTACAAAAGTAAAGTGCCCCTCCGGATCAAGTTCGTAGACGATGTCCGGTAAGGCCTCCACCAGGTTAAGGTAACGTCTGTCAGGATCGGGTTTGAGGGATTCTGCCGTTCCCATAGGAGCCTTTATTCCTCTCGAAATGCCCGGGCTACCGCCACTGCCCGGTGCCAGCGTTGAATCCTCCGTTGCCGCTCTTCTTCGCCAAGCAAAGGAGAGAACCGTCGACGGACCCGCCAGTTTAAGGCAATGTCTCGCAGGCTATCCCAATAGCCTACTTCTAGGCCCGCCAGATAGGCCGCTCCCAGGGCGGTAATCTCCGTAACTTCAGGAAGTACCACCGTTTTCCCCAGGATGTCTGCCTGATACTGCATCAAGAAAGAATTGGCCGAGGCGCCTCCATCGGCTTTAAGGACGGTGATTGGTTTACCACAGTCGGCTTCCATGGCTTCAAAGAGATCCTGGGACTGGAGGGCAATGCTTTCCAGGGCTGCCCGGACCAGGTGGGCCTTTGTGGTCCCCCGGGTAAGGCCAAAGATGGTTCCCCGTACATCCGGGTCCCAGTAGGGGGCTCCCATACCCACAAAGGCAGGAACGATGATGACCTTCCCCGAATCAGGAACCGACTGGGCAAGGTTATCCGTTTCGGGGGCGCTGGCGATGAGTCCCAACTCGTCCCGAAGCCATTGGATAAGGGCCCCCGCAATGAACACCGAACCTTCTAGAGCGTAGGTGGTTTTCCCGCCGAGTCGCCAGGCGATGGTGGTGAGCAGATTATGGTTCGACGTCACGGGCCGGTCGCCGGTGTTAAGGAGGGTAAAACACCCCGTGCCATAGGTGTTTTTAATGTCCCCCGGCTCAAAGCAGGCATGACCGAATAAAGCCGCTTGTTGATCCCCTGCACAGCCCGTGACGGGAATGGGTTTCCCAAAGAGCTCTGTTTTGGTGGACGCGAAAAGGCCAGAGGAAGGGCGTACCTCCGGCAGAATGACGTCAGGTATTCCCATGAGCGTTAGGAGTTCCCGATCCCATTCGCCGGTCTTTATGTTAAAAAGCATCGTTCGGGATGCATTGGTATAATCGGTAAGGTGTTTCCCCGTCAGTTTGTACAGGAGCCAGGAATCAACGGTACCAAAAAGGATCTCTCCCCGCTCCGCCCGTTCCTTAAGGTGGGGGACCTCTTCAAACAGCCACATGAGTTTAGTGGCGGAAAAATAGGGGTCCAGGATAAGGCCCGTTTTCTCCCGGATCCGTTCTTCGTGGCCCAGCGCTTTAAGTTCCCGGCAGATATCGGCAGAACGCCGGCACTGCCATACGATGGCATTGTAGACGGGCTTGCCCGTCCGACGTTCCCACAAAATAATGGTTTCTCGTTGATTGGTGATACCTATGGCGGCTATTTGTTCCGGAGTTATCTGGGCCGCCTTTATTGCTTCCCGGGCGGCGGTGTATTGGGATTCCCAGATTTCTTCGGGATTCTGTTCTACCCAGCCCCCCTGGGGGTAGATTTGGCGAAAGGGATGCTGAGAAAGACCAATAACCAATCCTGAACGATTAAACAGGATGGCCCGTGATGAAGTAGTCCCCTGATCGAGGGCAAGAATGTAATACTCCGTAAGAGGCATGGAGCCACTTCCTCCTTTCTGTAATAGTAGTACCTTATCGAGTTTCTTGCTAGAGAGATGGACCTGTTCTTTTAAACAGCGAGGCCAGGCTTTTTTCTGAAGGGAGAAGGGAAGGGGGCCTTTTGATACCCCAATGTTGTGTGGATGTGGTATGGATCATGATAAAGGGTGGCAGGTCTATCAAACAGGAAAGAGCAGCCCCTTTCTGTATTTCCCCTATCTCTGGATTGCGGAAAGATAAGAAAGTATCGTATAATACCTGCGCCATGGGCTCCTCCGGATTAGAAAAAGAACTATTTCAAATTGAATATCCCTACTTAACCGAAACAGGCGATCCCGATATAGAACGGTACTACGAGCTTCGCTCCCTGGGGCGGGATCAGGATGCCCTCATCCTTTATAGAACAAAACTGGTACCCCGGTATCCTGAAGAAGCCTTTCGGATGGAATTGTTACGGGCCTATCGAACCCATAGCCCGGATTATCCCCGATTATTACAACGGGCCTACGAAAAAATTGGAGAGCGTCTTATAGATAAGGTAAAGACCCTGATCGAGTATATCGCCCAGAAGGCCCGTTCCTATGATCCTACCGATGTCTATTCCACCATAAAAACTGCGGAGGCTATTCTGGCCTTGCTTCCCAAGGAACGATATGAAGCGATTCTTAGCATGGAGCGGCTTCTCCGGTATGCCGAACGGCTCCGTTTCCATGTGACGGCAATCCAGAAGGCAGAGGCCCTGATCCGGGCCTACCTCACCGAGTCCCTGCAGGTGGTGGAAGAAGAGCGGAGCAGGCGTCAAGCGGCTCTGCGGCACCAGCAGGAAGAGGCCCGTCGGCGCCTGGTGGAACAGGATAAGGCAGAACTTGCCCGCCTGCGCTCCCAGCAGAGGGAGCTTTCAGAACCTATCCGGGGGAAAAAAACTGGACCGGAGAAAACGGCTGCTCCCCGGCGGACGGTGGTGCTGGACCTTTCTCGGGTGCATTTTTCTCCCTATGATCTTGCCCGTATTCAGATCCCTCCAACCTTAACCCGAGTAGAAGACAAAACCCTTGCCTATTGTTTTAAATACTGGAACCTGGTAAACGATGCGGCCTTTGAACGGGTGTTGTTCCTTTATTCCCGAAAGTATGGCACTAAGCACTACGAAGTGTTTTCCATTATCCAGCGGGGAAGGAGAACCGGTAAACGGGACGATGAAATTCTTGCCGCCGTGATGGGGGCCCTTATTTCAGGGTATTACTATTCCATCCGGGGAGATATATATCTTCAGCAACAGTGGGCTATCTTAAAGAAAAAGCTTGAAGGAAAGGGTGTAGAATCCCCATCGGTCGGCCAGAAAGAAATGGCCCCTCATCCTGCTGTGCCCCGCCGCCCCCCCCTTTCCTCCAGAAGAGTGGGTTCCTCAGCAGGTTCAAGGGGAAGGCCTGCTTCGGTACAAGGGGAAGTTGCCCCGAGGACAACGGGGGCCCCTGAGGCTAGTCGCAACGCTAGTACTTCACTGCACGGGAAGGATTCTATTCAGTCCCCGCGAGCGCGTGTGGCTGTGCTCTCAAAGAGCATACCCTCGCAACGAAAAACAGGCTCCCCATCCACACGAAGGGTGCCCAAAAAACAAGAAGCTGTATCTATGAGCCCTGTTCCCCCGGGCGCGGGCGGAACGATGAGCGGTGGGTCCGTCTCAGATAGACTGAAGCGCCTTTCAGGAAAGGCCTACGATGTATATGGGGACCTTTTCTTTATGCAGGTTCGGCCCGCCATTCGGCAGGTCCTGAGTAAGGGTAAGGGCCTGTTTTTTACGGTCCCCGAAAGCGTAGAAGATGCGATTTATGAGTTTTTAAAAGAAAATTACCACAATCCCTTTATGAATTGGGAAGAAAGCGATACCCGCGGGGCCCTTCGTCAGGAAGGCTTTGATGTTCCGTCCCTCGATCCCATCATCGAAGCCTGTTATCGTCGCATGCAACGGTAAGGGCTTTCAGAGAAAACGGCTGGCATGTTTGTCTTTCCTCCCGCATCTCTGCGTACAACAGTTTGTTGTAGAGGGATACTAGCCCATGGGAAGCCGGCCCCGGAAACTGCGAGAAAGGGTAAGCCGATCGGCGTATTCCAGGTCTCCCCCCACAGGAAGGCCGGAAGCGAGGCGGGTAACCCGGATCCCCGTATCTTTCAGTAATTTATGAAGGTACAATGCCGTGGTATCCCCTTCGATGGTAGGATTAAGGGCAAGGATTACCTCCTGGATGTGCCCTCCCCGGAGTCGTTCCAGGAGTTTTCCTATGGCAAGCTGGTCGGGGCCAACTCCTTCGAGGGGAGCAATAAGACCGCCGAGCACATGGTAGTGCCCCCGGAATTCCCTGCCCTCTTCGATGATCCGTATATCCTGCGGTTTCTCTACCACACAAAGGAGGGACGCATCCCGCCCCGGGTCCTGGCAGATAGGGCAGGGGTCTTCTTCGGTGTAATTGCCACACCGAGAGCAACGCCGAATCCGGCTGTGAAGGTTGGCAAGCTGTTCCGCAAGCTCCCGGGCATAGGAAGGAGAGCCATCCAGAATATGGTAGGCCAGCCGGGTAGCCGTTTTTTTCCCAATCCCCGGGAGTTTTGCCAGGAGTTGTACCAGGTTGTCTAATGTTGTCATCCCAGACCCCACATACCCGGTGGAAGACCCAGGGCGCCCATAAGGGAACCCATTTCGGTTTGTAGTTGTTGCCGGACTTTTTCTGTCGCATCCGAGAAGGCCGCCTTAATAAGGTCCTGCAATAGCTCCCTATCGACTTCAGTGAGTGTTTCGGGGGCTATCCGAACCGCGAGAACTTCCATCTTTCCATTCATATCAATTTGGACCATGCCGCCCCCGGCACTGCCGGTACAGACCGTCTTCCCCAGTTTTTCTTGCATATCGGCCATTTGTTCCTGGAGCTTCTGGGCGACTTTTAAAGCATCAAAGGGATTCATAGGGTTATCCTAGTGTTACAATGGTTCCCCGGAAAAGTCGGCGAACCATTTCTACCTCCGGTGGAATTTCCTTTTCCCCCTTTTTTTCGGAGGGGGGGGCATCGCTTATAGTAACATGTATTTCTATACCCGTAAGGCCCAGTTTGTGCAAGGTCTGGGAAAGGATGGGCATGTCTTTTCGGATAAGTTCGCCCGTGAGCGTATCCTGTACGGGGACAGAGAGCTTGCTCCCTTCGAGAGTCCAGGGAGCGGTTTTCTCCAAACTGGAAGCCAGAAGCCCCCGTTCGTGTTTTAAGAGGGAAATGCATTTTTCTTTAAGGATAGGGATGTCCAGATTTTGAGGGACTACTGAGGGGGCAATCCTCCCAGCACCTGGCTTTTCTTGTTCCTCTTGCTGGAAAGATGGTATTCCTCCATTGGTTTGCTGGCCAGTAGATGGTTGCGGGCCCCCCCTGGCCTGACCGATTGTTTCTTCCCGAATTTCCCTCTGGACACCGAGGGGCTTTTCCGATTGGGCCCGCTCGGCCATCATACGTTTAAACTCTTCACTCAGGGAAAAGGGTTCTCTCCCGTATTCCGGTGGCGTATTGGTCCCGGGGGAGCTTTTTGGGGTGATGTTCTCCGTGTCCGTGGTATGAGCTACAGGACTAGTGGGTTTGTCAGAAACCGCCCCGCCGGGAACCCCGCTTTGTTGGCGGCTACTGTCTTTTGCGGAACACATCCCCTTCGGGGCCCCGCTTTGTTGCAACCCGCTTTTTTGCGGAGGAACAGAGAAACTTCCAGAGGGTGTCGGCGGGTTTCCTCCCTGCGTTCCGCGGACACCCTCCTTAGGGTTTATCAGAAACTCCTTTACCCTTTCCAGGGACTGGGAAAGTTCCTCAGGAGAAATCCACCGTTTAAGCCAGCAGAGTTGAGAGATTACCCGTTCAAGCTCAAAACGGGGAGATAGGGTGTACCGGATGTTGCGATACGCCTGCAACAGAAGTTCCAGGGCCTGTTCTACCTGCGGTGTAGTTAACTCGTTGATTACCCTTTGCGAAAACCGTTCTGCGCTGTAACCCAAGAGGCTATCTTTGGTAATGCCATTTTTAAGTAGAAGGATACTTCGATAGTAATGGGCCAAATCGGTGATGCATTGTTCGATGGAAACACCCCGTTCGATGATGTGGTCCAACTGGGAAAGGGCCTCCTGAGAATTTTCTGCCACACAGGCCTCGGCAAGACTGTTAACCGCATCAAAGCCGACAAGTCCGAGCTTTTCCCTGATAAGCTCGGTCCTGAGAAAACCCTCCGAAAAAGCCACTACCTGGTCAAAGAGGGTGTAGGCATCCCGGAGACTGCCGGTGGATTCTTTGGCAATCCAGAAAAGGGCTTCCTCCTCTGCCTGGATACCCATCTCTTCGCAGGTTTCTTTCAGAATCGATTTAATCGTATCGATGGGTATGAGCCGAAAGTTAAACTGCTGACAGCGACTCTTGATAGTAGCCGGTACCTTATGGAGTTCGGTGGTGGCAAAGATAAAGATGATGTACGGTGGCGGTTCTTCGATGGTTTTTAGAAGGGCATTAAAGGCGCTGTTCGACAACATGTGTACTTCGTCGATAATGTACACCTTGTATCGCCCGCTGTTGGGGGGGAAAAGCACCTCATCCTTTATTTGGCGCACATCGTTTACGCTGGTGTTGCTGGCCCCATCGATTTCTATAACATCGAGGCTTGTTCCGCGGGCAATTTCCTGGCAGTTTGTACAGACCCCACAGGGGGTAGGGGTGGGACCCTTTTCGCAGTTTAAGGAGCGGGCTAGAATACGGGCCGCGCTGGTTTTTCCGCATCCCCGGGGGCCCGAAAAAAGGTACGCATGGGCAATACGTCCCGACTGGATGGCGCTTTTAAGGGTGGCCACCACAAATTCCTGCCCTGCAAGTTCATCGAAGGTTTTTGGTCTTCGCCGATTGGCGGTAACTTCATAAGCCATGGCCTAAAGTATACCTGCTCGGCTATTTTTGTAAAAGGGGCGGCATCCAAACCACTGCCGTATAGCTCCGGGAACGGCGCCAAAACGTATCATGCGGCGCCCCTTGAACATACCAGCGCTTAGAAGGCAGCCCCTTCAGGGCAGTGTTTATAAATGGTGCATTCGATTTCTTCAATGTGGTCCAGAAAAATCTTAAGCAGGTGAGGATTGAACTGGCCCCGCAGGTCCCGTTCGTCCCCTTCTATCAGGATGCGCAGGGCCTCTTCTTTTGTATAGGGCCGCTTATACACCCGACTGGAACGAAGGGCGTCGTATACATCGGCAAGGGCCACAATTTGCGCCTCAATGGGTATCTGGTTTCCCCGTAAGCCCAGGGGATAGCCCTTTCCATCCCAGCGTTCATGGTGGTACATGGCAATGTTGCGGGCCACTTCGAAAAAGGAGCCTTCCAGGAGTTCCTGGGAAAAGGTGGTATGCTGTTTTACCGTATCGAATTCCTGGGCAGTAAGGGGCCCTTCCTTTCGAAGGATGACGGAATCGATAAAAATTTTGCCGATATCATGTAGTCCCGCATAGCGACCTATCTCTTCGCACCGTTTAGGGGAAAGCCCCATTTTACGGGCCAGGTATTCCGATAAAAGGGAGACCCGGTAATTGTGGGCCCCTGTTTCAGGGTCGTACTGTTCTACTACCCGGGCCAGCTTCTGGGAAAAGGTATAGTAGGCGTGTTGGGTAAGTTCCGCCTGGACCCGAAGGCTTACAAAACCCCGGGCAAGTTCCGCAAAGGAAAGGCACATCCGTTTGGTCAGGTTTGTGAAGCGTCCTTTTTTCCCCGCCGCAATGTCGAGCATAAAAAGCAGGCTTATCCGGTTATCTACGGGCACGGTTAACATCAAAGTAGATTCGGTAGGCAGGAATACCCGTTGTATTTCGGTATACACTTCCGGGGGCATTTTCACTTTCCATATCTGGTGCAGGTGCTGAATTTCCAGCATGGTCTTTTGTTCTTCCAGGAGGAACCACTGTTTTTTAAGATACCGCTGATTCAACTCTTTAAGACGATGGCCCCGGGCGGAAATAAAGGAAATGCGCTCTCCTTTGATTAAGGCGATGCTTCCATAATCAATCCCATCTACCAGTTTAAAAAGAACCAGCAAGAGCTGTTTAAAGAACATTGAAAGTTTTACGGAACTGTCCCCAAATTGCTGAGAAAGGGATAGAAGTTCCCGAATCTTGGTAGAAAGGGTAGATATTTCCTCATAACTACACACGAGGGATTCGTGGACGTTTTCCAGCGCCATTTTTTGCAGGGTGATGCTCTGGTACTTACCCGCTAATTTAAGAAAGGCCTCAAAGGTACGAATATGGCTTGGGGCAAAGGCCCCGCTGTCCTTTTTATTGGTACTTTCAACGGTAAGAATGATTTCCTCATCGTTGTCTAATTGATAGGCTCCCACTAGGGTTTTCCCTGCGGGGCCAAAACATTCTTGAAGGGCCCGCTGGCTTTCATGAGGGGTTGCCAGCGAAAGACATTCCAGTAAACTGCCTACCAGTCGAACCCCGTGTAAAGGGACCCACCAGCGAGGGTCCAACTGGAGGGAGAGGAGCTTAGGCATTTCATGCCCTATGGAGGCCACAAATTCCCATCGTTCGGGGTTTCGGATGCTTACTGTTCCACTAGAAGCTTCAGGGATGATGGAGAGCACCACTTCGAGTAATCGGTGATAGTAGAGCCGGGGATCCCATTCATACCAGTCTAATTCTAGAAGAAGATCGATAATCGCTGCAGTAGACTTTTCCGAGTCGTTTTCTTTTACCATGAACCTATATCACACTTTAGAATATATAAAATACTATATCATAAAAGCTATGCCTGAGTAAACAGGAAAATCTCCAATATCTCTAAATTTTCGCAACTTTGTGCTACTTAGCATTAGTAGAAGTTCTTGTTTATCAGGAGCTTTTAAGGTATTGACGGGGGATGTTTTTTGTACCATGATAAGGTTTTATCCAGCAAGACAAGGAGGACGACACCGAAGTGCTAAAACACGTCCGGGGCCGGAAAGTCAGGCTTGAAGGTTTTAATAACCTGACTAAATCACTGAGTTTTAACATTTACGATGTCTGTTATGCCCGTTCTCACCAGTCCCAGATTGAGTATCTGGAATATATTGATAAAGAATATGATTCGGAACGGCTTAAAAACATTATCGAAGAGGTAACCCGTATTATTGATGCCAAGCTTGTTAGTATCACTACCCAGGATTATGATCCCCGAGGGGCAAGTGTGGTGGCCCTTATCAATGAGGATCACCCTATTTTGACCCCGGCGGTTACCCATCAGTCCTATGGTAGCCATGGTGTAAATCAGATAGCTCCTCCTCTTCCAGAGGCGAGTGTGGTTGGACATCTCGATAAAAGTCATATCACCGCCCACACGTATCCCGAATTTGATACCGCTACGGGAATTGCTACCTTTCGGGTAGATATTGATGTATCTACCTGTGGGATGATCAGTCCCCTTCGGGCCCTTCATTACCTTATCGATTGTTTTGATTCGGATGTGGTGCTTATCGATTACCGGGTACGGGGTTTTACGCGGGATACCAAGGGGCAAAAGATCTTTATCGATCATGATATTTCATCTATTCAAGACTTTATAGATGAGGACATCCTGGCGGATTACCTCGTGTATGATATCAATATCCTCTCGGATAATATTTTCCATACAAAGATGCGAAAGAAAGAAATAAAACTCAACGACTATCTTTTTGGCCCCGACATTGAAGACCTGGACCAGGAAGAACGCAAACGCATTCGGGATCTTTTGAAAAAAGAAATGCAGGAGATTTTTGAGTGCGAAAACTTCTAGGAAGGGGTCTCCACGGCGGTTTAAGAGGGGACTAAATCGGAAGAAGCCGAGGGCGAGGTTGTAGCCGCCCAGGATTTGTTGGGGGAAGGCCCAACAGCCAATCAAGCTGATAGAGATCTCGGGGGTACAATCGCTTTGGTGCGAAAGGGGTAGTTTGTGCAAAAACGGCGTATTATGGAACGGCTCAGCCTGTCGAGTGGCTGGTTCTATGAAGTAGAAGAAACGCTCCAAAAAGGTGCAACGGCCTATCAAGAAATAGAGGTGGTTCGTTCCCAGGAGTTTGGCACGGTCCTCCTCTTAGATGGGGCAACCCAGGTTATGGAAAAGAACGAGTTCCAGTACCATGAGCCCATGGTACACCTCGCCATGCTTGCCCACCCTGAACCCCGCCGTATCCTTATCATTGGGGGAGGCGATGGGGGAATCCTGCGGGAAGTGCTCCGTCACCCCACGGTAGAGCGGGTAGATTTTGTTGAGCTTGATGAAGAGGTGGTTCGTTTTTCCCGCCAGTATCTTCCCCATTTAAACGGCGGGGCCTTCGAGGATCCCCGGGTGGAGCTTTTCTTCCAGGATGGCCGGCATTTCGTGGAAACCTGTACCGGCCAGTATGATGGGGTTATCATGGACATGACCGACCCCATGGGGCCATCCCTTTTTTTATACACAAAAGAGTTTTTCAGTCTTGTCTCCCGGCTTTTAAAAGACGGTAACTCTTTTTTTGTAATGCATAGCGAGTCGCCAGAAACACGCCCACTGGCCTTTGGGCGAATTCACCGGACCCTATCGGCGGTGTTTTCTGTGGTACGGCCGGCCTATACCTATGTTCGTATGTACGGAAGCCTCTGGTCCTTTGCGATTTGCTCTCCCCAGCTTGACCCAGCGGTGCTTACCCCAGCCGATGTGGAAAGGCGGCTTTCTCAGCGGGCCCTGGGCAATTTGAACCTCATTGCCCCCTCAAGCTGGCAGGCCTTTTTTGCTACCTATCCCTACATTGAGGCCCTGCGGACTATGCCGGGAGATATCAGTACCGATGCCCATCCCGAGTTCCCTGATAGTTTTGATTACCATGGATAGGCCCTCTCGGTGGGCTCCTTATGGTAGGTGAAAGCCGGGAACTGTGGCTTGGGATGGGGATGACCCCTTCACCTCGATTTCCCTGAAAGCTATCTGGGACCCCTCTTATTGCCCTCTATGTGTTATTTCCTTAAGCGGCCCGAAAGCCCCTCCTGCCGCTTGTTCCCGTAGGATGGAATAAAGCCGCTTCCAATTTCGTACTGGAGTAAATGAAACCGGGCAATGTGAGAACCGCCTGCTGTACACCCTCGCTCCCCGCTCCTATTAATCCAGCCCCAACGGGCCATGACAGTGGGTGCTTAGAAGTGGAGCGCCGCGGTGAGAGAAAAACCTCTGCGGGGCTGGGAACCCCATTGAAGCCCCAGTTCTTCGGTAAAAATGGCCCCTTCGATCGTACAAAAGGCAAGATTAAGGGCTAGACCGCCGGAAATCCAGCCCTTGTTAAATCCGGTTCGTAGCGAAAGGAAAGAAAGGGTTTTTACTTCCAGCCCCAGGTGAAGAAGATTCCACCAGGAAGCCCCATCCATGAATACCGGAATAGGATCCTGGATTTCCAGAAGCAAGAGGGGCTCCAGAATGCCTGGTACCCCATAGGGGGCCCAGCGGAATCCCAGGTTTACCTCAGGGATAGGCTGTGCCGAATCGGTGAGGGAACCTTTGTTTCGGGGAAGGGAGAGGGATGCGAAGGACTGCAGGGTCTCCTGGTAAGTCACCGTTCCCATGGGAAAAGGAAACCCTATATCCCGAACAGTAAGCCCCATCTCAAACCGGTCAAACTGGACCAGCAACCCCAGATCAAGGGCGAGCCCCACCCCAAAACGGGCTTCTTTATCCAGCATCCCCATGACAATCTGGGAGATACCCCCTGACACAAGGTCCTGGATAACCCCCGTGACCGATGTGCTCCCTTCTATTCGAAAGAAGGGACGAATATCTCCCCCAATAGCAAGGATTGCTGACCCTACGGTCAAGGGTACTGCCATACCGATGATAAGGTTCCCCTGGGTTTGCGAATAAAATGAAGTATCCTGTTCTCCTGCCTCTCCTTTCCCATAATTGTCGGTAATCAAAGTTATTCCAAGTCCAAGGTTATTCCCGCTTATTCCCAACCCTACCAGAGCGCCTCCGCCAAAACCATTGCTCAGGAGAACCTCTTCCAGGGTATGTAGATTTTCTTCTTTTGACCCAGAACCAAGGAGGGTGTGTATGTTTTTTTCTGACAGCGGGGCATATATCCACAGGGAAGAGAAGGTTGCAAACTGAGCTTTCCCCAGCGAGAACCCCGCGGGATTTCCGTATAAAGTTCCGTAGCCCCGGGAAGTCGTGCCGTAGGTTCCCCCCAGGGCCATGGTACGGGCATCTTTGGGGCGCAGGGTCTGTAAAAAGAAAGATTCAGCCCCACCCTGCCATAGGGGTAGCACAAAACATAGACATCCAAGTAACATCAATTTCACAGGTTTCCGGGGCATCATAGGTCCTCTTAGGGTATTTTCTATTATACCCCTTTCAATGGGATTTTTCAAAATTATACTTTTTGGAGTTTTTAGAGATTTGTTAGAAATTAGATAAATGTCGTTAGAGAAAACCCGGGAAAAACCTGCCTCTCTTGGAGAACTTCCCTCTTGGGGCTTTTCCCTGTCCTGAGGTGTTTCATGGAAAGGGAAGGGGGCCCAGAATAGGTTCCCCTTCCCCTGTTGTTACTCCACGACTATTGACGCGCCCCATTCTTTAAGGCGTCCCGTAATGAACGCAAGGCACGCCTCATGTTCGGCTTTTCCCCTGCCAGATACTGGAAGGGCTTCCCCCAAGGCAATGTGGATTATCCTATCCCGGTGGACAGCCCCGAAGGGACGGAAGACTTTGCCATTCCCCCAGAAGTCGGTTTTTAGGGCCACGGGCATCAAGGGGACACCGGCGCGGGAGGCAAGCTTTACCCCCAGGCTGTTAAAAGAGCGGGGATCAAACACTTCACTTCTTGTGCCTTGGGGGAAGATAATTATCGAAATTCCCTCTTGGAGCCGCTTTACCCCTTCATTCAAAACCGTCTCGAGGTCCTGACGGGGATCCCGTCGGGTTACCGGAATGGGATCCCGGGATCGCATGATAGGTCCCCAGAAAAATCCCCGCAGGAGCGACTCTTTTACCACAAAGGTTACGGGCTTGATGGGGGTAATAAGCCCCGGCAAAAGGGTTGTTTCCAGGGTGCTCATGTGATTGGCCACGAGCACCAGGGGGCCCGGTACCCTTCGCAGGTGATCAAGCCCCTGAATGCTAAAACGGGCCCCACACCGTTCCAGATTGTGCATGAGTTCAAGGGAACTATGGGCAAACAGTTCGTGACTATAGCGGCCCTCGAGAGCAAAGGTCCGATACCGAAGAACCGAGGCGATGAAAAAACTATAAGGACTCCACCGGGAACCCAGGAGAAAATATTCCCTCAACGCCCGGGGAATCCCTTCCGGCGTATGGTAGCTATCTCCCTCGATAGGGCTCTGCAACGGGAAAGGGAGAGACCTTTGCCGAAGCTTTCTCGAGGACCGGTTCCCCATTACAGCCCTCGTTGAATCAGGGCCACCAGGGCATCCACCGTAAAGCCCAGATGGTGGGCCACCTTATCTCCCGGTCCAGATTCGCCAAAACGATCAATTGAAAGGATATCTTCCCGCTTTGCCCAGCCTTCCCAGCCGAGATGGCAGGCCGCTTCACACACTACGGTTCGTACCCCCGGCGGTACGATGCTGTTCTGGAGTACCGCGGGCTGACTTTCAAAGAGTTCTTTGCAGATCATGGAGACCACCCGCACCTTTTTGGGAGCCAGTTTGTCTGCCGCTGCCAGGGCCATGGCTACTTCCGAACCGGTAGCAATGATGGTAACATCCGGGGTCCCCTCGGTTTGACGCACGATATAGGCCCCCGTACGGATCGTATTTTTCCATTCGGGATCGTCCTTCTTAAAGACCAGTACGTTCTGACGAGTCAGGGCCAGCACCGTTGGTCCTGTTCGATGTTCCATAGCCATTTCCCAGGCGACCATGGTTTCTTCCGCATCTGCCGGCCGGAGGACCCGTACATTGGGAATAGCCCGGAGACTTGCCAGGTGTTCAATAGGTTGATGGGTAGGTCCATCTTCGCCCACAAAGATTGAATCATGGGTCAGAACATAAATCACCGGTTGCTTCATCAAGGCCGAAAGTCGCAGGGCCGGCCGGAGATAATCCGAGAATACCATGAAGGTAGCGCAGAAGGCCCGCAATCCGCCATGGAGTTGTAACCCATTGGAAATAGCGGCCATGCCGAATTCACGAATCCCATAGTGGAGGTAACGCCCTGCCCGGTTGTGTCGGGAATAGGTGCCAGCCTCTGGCATGGCCACCGCGTTGGGACCCTGCAGATCCGCCGAACCTCCCACCAGATTGGGGGTAACCTTTGAGAACGCTACCAATGCCTTGTTGGAAGCGCTCCGGGTGGCTACCTTGTCCCCTATGTTGAAAGAGGGAAAGGAGGGAGTCCCTTCAGATTTTCCTGCATAAAAGGCATCCCACTGGGCTCGTTTATCGGGGTACTTTTTGGACCACTCGTTAAAGCGAAGTTCCCAGTTCTCCCGGGCCTTTTTCCATTCCTTTTGTTTTTCTGCGAAATATGAAGTTGCCTCAGGGGCTACGTAAAAGTCACCGGGGATTCCTAAGTAGGCCTTGGCGGCGGCCACTTCTTCGGTTCCCAGGGGAGCCCCATGGGCTTCGTGGGATCCCTGCTTAGAGGGGGCCCCTTTCCCAATAATAGAGGTAAGAATAATAAGGGTGGGCTTTGAAGTCTCCTGCTTTGCTTGCTGAACAAGCGAAAGGATCCCTTCGAGGTCATACATGGAACCTTCTAGCACTTGCCACCCGTAGGCCTCATACCGTTTGGCCACATTTTCGGTGAACGACAGGTCCGTAGAACCATCAATTGTAATATGATTTGAATCATAAAAGGCGATAAGCTTACCAAGTCCCAGATGCCCTGCTAAGGAAGATGCTTCCGCAGAAACCCCCTCTTGGAGACAACCGTCGCCTACCAGGGTGTACGTGTAGTGGTCCACAATCGTATAGTCCGGGGTATTAAAGCGGGCGGCAAGCATGGTTTCTGCAATGGCCATCCCTACTGCTGTAGCGATCCCCTGACCAAGAGGCCCGGTGGTAGTTTCAATCCCCGGAGCCATGCCGTATTCAGGGTGACCTGCACAGGGAGATCCCACTTGCCGGAAATTCTTTATATCCTCCAAAGAGATAGGATACCCGCTAAGGTGCAACAGGGAATACAAGAACATCGAACCATGGCCGGCGGATAACACAAAACGATCCCGGTCGGGCCAGGTGGGATCCGATGGATCATGTTTAAGGATTTCGCCGTATAAGACTGCTCCTAGTTCAGCTGCTCCTAACGGAAGGCCGGGATGGCCTGAGTTTGCCTTCTGAATTGCGTCCATCGAAAGAGCCCGGACGCTTAAGGCCACCTTTTCCAAGGCATGGGTATTCATACACTACTCCTTATTTCCAGGTTTGCTCTATTTTTTGTAATAGATTCGTCAATTCTTGTATAGAGGCCCGTTCCTCTAAATGCTTTCTAAACGGTTCCTGTTGGCATAAGAAGCTCAGACGAGAAAGAATCCACAGGTGCGATTTAGGGGTAGCCGACCCAATAAGAATCAGGGTACGAACGGGTTTCCCATCCAGGGCATGCCAATCGAGAGCCCGTTGCAAATACCCCATGGCGATGAATTCTTCTTCCGGTCGTGACAAAAGCGGCGTGCGGGGGTGGGGTAGAGCGATGCCATGGCCTACCGCGGTGGGCATCAAATTCTCCCGTTCCAGGATGGCGGTTTTTAATAATTCGGCGGGTAAACTCTGGGGTAACGTAAGAGAATCTACAAAGGCAACAAGTGCTTCGGTGGAGGTCTCTCCTGGAATGTTATAAAAAACCCCACCTCGATGTAAAAGTGGTACTAAACTCCCCTGTTCCATATGTAAAACCTCCTTTGCTCAGATTCTCCTCGGTTCCTTGGGTACGGTATGTCTAGGTGCTGCGTACTTCTTGGGTCAACCTTTCGAGTTGACGATTGTATCGATCCCGATCAAAAAAGTCGGGATTAAAATTCTCTCCTAATTCATGACGGGCAAGACGCTGTTCTGTATCGCTTCCTCCCAGGGCGGCTAAAAACCTTCGAAATCGCAAGGGGCCCCCAATGTATTCTGGAGGGGCGGCCTTTTCCCCTAAAAGACATTGGAATGGCGCTTCTTCTGGGGAAAGGGTAAGATCATACATTATCCGCAAATGAATTTCCCAGGGAGAATCTTCCCCATAATCATACACCAATTCCCGGATGTTTTCTTTTAGAAGCTGGTCTACCGTCGTTGTATGAACCGTAAAGCCCCCCTCATTGGGTTTTTCTGTGTATACCATAGCATCTATTATAAAGCTATACCACAGGTTCCCTGACCAGTCAAAAAGAATGGTAAGAATTCGATGGAGCATCGCGAGGGAACATTCTTGAGGGACCACGAAACGTCTCCATACATCGGTCCCCCGTAATGAGGCCTGCAACACAACGGCGGAAACAAGGTTGCCGGTTTTTTCGTCTGCCCGGGGAAAGCGTTCTTTCTCTGGCCTTACAAGGGAAAGGCGCTGTTTGCGCCCCTCTTCCAGGGCTTCTTCTATCCGTTGCCGCACTTCTTGATACGTATCAAGCATGCCATCCAGGCTGATTTCGAGGCTTTCTAACTCCACCTCTGAAAGCCCCCCGTCGGTGTCCAATTCTTCGAGTATATGGGCCGTATGGAACTGTAATTGGGAGAGGACGATAAATGTGTGCTTGGGAAGCCATTCCATCTCAATAGGAGATCGGGAAAGACGGGCCATCTGTTCGATGAGAGCGGTATGAAATTCGGCGGCGCTGTGCCGTATTGTGGCCAGGGGAAGATCCGTAAAGGGGTTATAGTTAGGCTGAATTTCGAGGAGCACCTCTTGAATGTACTGGAACACAAAGAAGAAATCCTGCTCTTCTAGTTTGATGGGAGGTGGTACCAATCGATACAAAACAGTCCATATTAACCGCTGTTGGGGAGGGAATTCCGCAGGAACTATGGTATCGCCTTCTTCTGGAGGAAAGGCCAGCACATCCCGAATGTAGGATTGGACCACATATTCTGAAACCGGAATCCCATAGTCATAGAGAAGTTCTTCCAATTCGGTTTTATCCGGTGGTCCTGTGACGGTAGCATCGGCAGAACCGTCGGGAATATCTTTCCCAACAAACCAAAAACGGCTTTCCATGCCGTAGGGTACCACGTCTACCACATTGGTTTTTTCGTAAAGATAGGTTTCTAAGGCATAGGCAGGATGGTGCAGAACATCGCTTCCGGCAAACCAATAGGCAAAGGCGACCTGTTCCTCGGTAGAGCTTCCGGGGCCAATGCTATTAAAGGATTGGGAAAATCCCCGGTCCAGGGCTTCAATCCAGATGTTTGCCTCTTCTTGTTTCGGCGGCTCTGCAACCACCGACACAATCTCAAAATAGCCTAGTTTCCAGTTTTTGAGTTGAACAAGGATGCTCTGGCCGGGAAGCACCCCTGTCTCGCGATAGAAGGAACGCATATCCAGCGTATGGATTGAAACTTCTGCGGGTTCTTCGTAGGGGTCCTGGTTATACAGACTTTCGTTTTGTGGGTTATCCCGGGCTATGTACTGGGGGGCGTATTCCTCTCCAAAAATGCTATAGTAGGGATAAAAATCCTCGGGGGCCCCTTCGGTGGTAGTGTAGGGAATGGTTTTTTCTTTCCAGTAAAAGGTATACTCGTGGGGCAGCAATAAGGGGTTGGCAAAGGGAACGCAGCGGTGCCCTGGAATAAGAATCCCATTTTGGATTTCTAAGCGGCTCGGAGTAATAAGAAAATACCCATTTTGAAAATAGCCGCAGCGGGATAGCCATCGGCCGTCATTCATGGGGAATGCGAGGCGCCGCTCCTGTAAAAACGCAAGGATATCCCGTTCAAGGTTACGCTTGAGAGATGCGTCCTGAGCAAGCACGGCCGCTACCGCATCCTGTACACTGAAGGGGCTGGTGGTAATATCTAAAAAGTCGTAAAGGGCGTCTTCTTGAGTCAAGGTCATCAGATTTTCTACTATTATCCGGAAGAGAAAGAATAATCAAGGGTTGTTCTGGGGTTTTGTGGCCCCGCTTGGAGCCCCGGTCGCCGGTTGTGTCAATATGACTCTTTCTGGTGATTCTTTATGATACATTTTGTTTCCTTTTGATTAAACCACCTTACCGAAACGAAGGGTTTGTTTTTCCCTCTGACCCGATTTCCCTGTAAGTAAAAAGAACGCATCTTGCAAGTTGTTATGCAGATAATTTTAAGTTATTTCATTGTATATATTTATAATCTGTTTCTTGTTTTTGCATTTTGGCACGGTTTTTGTAAATAAATAATTGCACCGGCTGTGGAGGTGCAACATCCGCCGTATGGGGATGTTAAAACGTATAAAGAAGGAGGTTCCTATGAACGCTCTGAGTCTGTATCGACCCCGCTCAATCCAGAAGGCCCTGGAAGATTTTGATCGGCTCTTCGATTCTTTCTTTGGTGATTTTGGAGATTCTAACGGTAAGGGGGTTCTGACCACCCGTATTCCCGCCGTTGATGTCCGCGAAACGGAAGATGCCTATATCCTGGAGGCAGAACTTCCCGGCTTTGATGAAAAGTCTATTTCGGCCCATGTGGATGGTAAGGTTCTTACCATCGAAACCAAACGGGACGAAAAGACCGAAAAACGGGAAGGCACCTATGTATTGCAGGAACGGTACTGCCAGGCCTTTAAACGGTCCTTTACGCTTCCGGAAGATGCCAATCCTGATGCGATTACCGCTTCGTTCAAAAATGGGCTCCTTACCATGACCATTAAGAAACAGCCCGAAGCGCAGCGGAAACTCATCAAGATTGAAGGCTAAAGGAGCCGATATTCCGGGGCACGTCCTCCTGGATTAAAAGGCCGGTGCTCTCGGGGGTGCCCGGGAGCCCGGCTTTTGTGTTTTCCGACTGAACAGTAACTGAACAGTAAAAAAAGGGCTTTTGTAAAAAAGAAGAAGGGCCAGGAATATGTTCTCCTGGCCATTTTATTTTTTCTATTTCAGGAGAACCGAAACCAGGGCATCCAGGTCCGCAGGGATTACCTGAGAAAGGACGGGCCGTTCCAGGGCTTTTTGTAATGCCTCGGGAAGGGGAACAGGCCCTACCAGGTCTTCCACCACTTCTGAAAATTTAGCCGGATGGGCGGTGGCCAGCACCGCCAGGGGCTCCTCTTCGACGCGGAGCTTCTTATCCCGTAAGAGGTGGTCGACGGCCCGCCATCCTACCGCGCCATGGGGATCCAGTACATAACCGTGCTGTTTTTTTACTTCCTGGATGGTTTCCCGGGTGGCTTCGTCGGTGACCCATACCCCCTGGATTCGACTCCGGAGGGCTTCGTAGGACCAGTGGGCCTTCATCCGTTCAAAATTGCTGGGGGCCCCCACATCCATGGCATTCGAAATGGTGGCCACGGAGGTCCGAGGGGTATATACCCCGTTTTCCAGGTATTCGGGAATTGTTTTATTGATGTTTGTGGCTGCAATGAAACCCTGAATGGGGGCTCCCATCTCCATGGCATACAGCCCCGCCGTCAGGTTCCCAAAATTACCGCTGGGGACGCAAAAGATCACCCTGCTTCCCTGGGGAATGCCTTTTTTGACTACCCGTTGTTCTTCCGCTTTGCCTTCAAGGCGGGGGGTGGCTGCGCCGTCAGTATCGTAATGACCTCCCCACAGGCGACCTGCCCCTGCGGCATAGTACACGGCCTGGGGAATAAGCCGGGCCACATTGATGGAATTGGCCGAGGATAACACCAGCTTTTGCTGGAGCCGCCGGTCCCCAAAGGCGGCCTTTACCAGGCGCTGACAATCATCAAAGGAACCTTCTACCGCGAGGGCTTGAATATTGCCCCCAAGACCGGCAATTTGCCGTTCCTGAAGGGGACTTACCCTCCCCCGGGGGTACAACACGGTTACCGAGATCCCTTCCACCTGAAAAAAACCGTCCGCCACAGCCCCCCCGGTATCACCGGAGGTGGCTACGAGAATATGCAGGGGTTTATCTTCGTTCCGTCGGAGGTACGAGAAAGCCCGGGCCATGAAACGGGCCCCAAAGTCCTTAAAGGCGGCCGTGGGCCCATGAAAAAGCTCCAGTACCAGGCGATCCCCCACCGGTACGATGGGGGCTGTAAAAGGATAGGCGGAGGCTACCAGGTCTTGCAACACCGAATCGGGAATTTCCCCCTGCACGTAGGGGCGAATCGTCTCGAAGGCTATTTCCAGAAAAGACATGGTATGCAAAGAATTACGGACCGCCCCTCGATAGGCGGGAAATTCTTCGGGAATGTACAGGCCTCCATCGGGGGCGAGCCCCGTGAGAGCGGCGGTTCTAAAATCGACATAATGGCTAGGATCCCGGGTACTGTAGTAGCGCACAATAACCTCCTCATTCAACATTGTCGGTGCTTCCTGGGCTCCGACAATGGTTATCTTTAAAATCTTTAAATATCAAAAATAAATTAAAAATGGATCCCTTCTTCCTGAAAAAATCATCGTAATTTCTTACGGAGTTTCCGTTGTTCATTCTTTGGACGATTCGAACCCGCACCTCCCCGGCCTTTTTCTGATGAGGCCCCGGGCACAAAGGTTCCCGCCTGTATGGAAGAAGCAAGGAGTTCCCGGCCAGGTAAGCGGGAAGCCACCCATAGCCAGATACCCCCACCTATAATCATCAACAGGCAGAGTACCTGGCCGGTGGAGAGATTAAAAGGAGAAGAAAAAAGGGCCGGAGGTAAACCGGTGTCCACCAGTTGGATGCGGTAGCCCAAATCCGCATCGGGTTCCCGGAAATATTCAATTACAAAACGGAAAAGCCCATACCCGATAAGATACAGGCCGATCAAAAAACCCCGGAATGGGCGCCGGTTGCGAAGAAACCACAGAATAAGCCAGAGAATTACCCCTTCGAAGAGGGCCTCGTATAGTTGGGAGGGGTGGCGGGGAAGGTTGACATAGCCGGAAGTCACCGCCAGGTTTAGTTTTTCTACGATTTCCCGCACCCACGGTTCGGTGACGGGAAACTGTTCAGCCTGGGGGAAAATCATCCCTATGGGAGCGGTGGTAACCCGGCCGTACAGTTCTCCATTGATAAAGTTCCCAAGCCGCCCAAAGGTATACCCTAGGGGAATGCCCGCCACAAGAAGGTCCCCAATCTCGCGGATGGACCATTTTTTGTACCGGCAATAGCCAGCAATGCCAATGATGGCCCCAATAACCCCTCCATGGTAGCTCATACCTTGGAGTCCTACGAAGTGGCCCTTTTCGTCAAAGGGCCAGAAGATTCTCCAGGGGGCCCGAAGGTAGATTCCGCTGGTGTCGTACACAATGGTGGCAAAAACACGGGCTCCTATGAGGAGCGAGAGGATTCCCCAAAAAAAGAGCCCCGAAATGCTATCCTCATCTACCTGAATGGAGCGCTCTTTTAGCTGTCGCCTAAACAAAAAATAGGTAATCCCAAAGGCTACCAGATACATGAGCCCATACCAGCGGATAGGTAAGCCTGGAATTATCTCCGGGTGTAACCACGATGGATACTGAATATAGAGGGGCATAGAAACTCCTTACACAAGAGATTTTTCTTGAATCCGGCCAGTCTCCCGGTTAAAGAAAAAGACCACCTGACTTCGACGTTGCTTTACTTCATAATACCGACCATGGCTTTCCATGACCACCCCGGGGAAGATATTCCCCCGCACCCGAATTTCCGAGGGGAAATGTTCTTCAAATTTTTCCCGCAGGGTAAACAACTTCATGCCGTATTTCTCGAGCAATTTAAGGAGCCGCACCTTTTCGGCTCCCAGCCCATCGATGTTTTTACCCGAGGCAAGGGCCTGTTTAATCTGTTTATCCAGCGCTTGAATTGCCTGCCGCACCTTTTCCTGTTCCCGTTCTAATACTTCTATCTGATCCGCAATCAGATAGTCCTGACCGAAGGAAATTTCGGTCCGAATGCCCCGTTCCGAACCAACCTGCATAACATCAATGCCGAGCCGGGCCTTGCAGACCCCTCCTACCAGGACTCCCCGTTCGCTTACAAGATGGAGCTTCCCATTGGTTTTAATGTTACAGCCCAGGGCCCCGTTTTTAATGACGATGTTTTCCACCGCTAAAAGGGTTGCCCGTTCCACAAAAGAAGCCTCTATGGTTTTGCGCGCCCGGACCACCCCCCGGTCTCCACCAATGATTCCCTGTTGGATGACCACTTTCCCACCCGCGGAAACCAGGGCCCCTTCTACCGGTCCACCGATGTAAATGTCGGTACCGCCGAAAACGGCAAAACCGCTCTGGACCTTTCCGGCAATTCGAATCTCCCCTGTAAAATTAATGTTCCCCGTGCGGGGGCCCACATCGGCGGAAACCACATACTGAGAACGGATGGTAAGACTCCACCCATCAAATACCAGTTCCCCTGAACGGCCGGCGATAAGGCGAAGCCCCCGTTCAAAGGGAAGGGCCTGCAAAGACTCATCGTATTTAACAGGGAAGCCTTCCCCTTTTTCGGGTTCTATCACATTACCCCGTACATCAAAGCCGGCCCGTCCCGCTTCTCCTGTTTTGATAAGCTGGGCTACCTCTTGTCCTTTTTCCACAGGTGCCTTTGTGGGTTGACGACCCATGGGAGCCCCTTCCTGTTGTAAGGATGGTAGCTGCCACACCAGGGCTACTCCGCCCGCAGGAATCGCCGGTTCTCCCCGGGCTACCACCCGAGGACCGGCGCTCCCCTGTTCGAGGGCTTCTTTTATAAGGTCCCCCAGCGCATTCCCATCGATGCCCCGCTGAACTCCCGCGTCGGAAAGGGCCTGCCGGACCCCTTCGGCGGTAAGCGGTGTTCCCGCTCCCTGTTCTTTCTCTAGGCTGAGGGTGGCTTCCATCCCATCCTCTCGAATCTGGACGGTGATACGAGCGTCCTGATACTCCAGGAGTTGAAACACATAACTTCGTTCTACCTGTTTAATCAGGAGCAAGCCCGACTGTTCACAGATCAGGTCTCCTTTTATCAGGGAAAGGCCCGATGAATAGTCCATGTCCGGGTCATTGCCAGGAATGGCGGGAATTGGCTGGCCATACACGTCCATCCCCGGTGTGCCAGAAGCAGCGCTTACTAATTGGGCTACCCGGCTGCCCTTCTGTACCATCGCACTTATCGTTGCTTCCTCGGGAGGAAAGAGGAGGGAAATCCCTTTTTGTAAAGGATGGGAAAGCCACTGCTGGAGCCTTTCTTTCTTTTTTTGCCATTCCTCTTCATTTAAGGGGGAAACGGTTATCTTTATTTCTTTATCTTTTCCACGACTTGGGGCTGTTCCTTCTGCAAGGATATAGTCGCTAAGTTCCGTAGCGGGGCCCTTTAAAAAAGCAAGAATATCTGTTTTTACTTTTTGGGGGTCCTTTAGTCGTACGCCTGATTGGCGGATGACTTCGCCAATACGTTTCGGTTCCAGGGGAGGGGCGCCGGCCATCCCTTTGCGAAGATACAAATAGGCCCGAAGGCCGTCAGGGGTTATTTCCACCCGGGCATCCGCCTCCTGGTAACTCGTGAGGGGAAAGGCCGAAAGGGGCTGACCTGTTTCAAGGGCCTTCTGGAGTTCCTTTTTGATGAGTTCGTCAGAAATAAGATATTTATCCACCGCCCCCTGGGAACGGGCCGCTTCTTTTATGGTTATGGGATCTGGCAAAGGGAGTTCCCGAAGCCCCGGTTCAAAGTAGAGATAAAGGGTGGTGCCATCGGTACCCCGCTCTACCCGCCAGCGATGCCGGGGAAGGGGGACCACGTCGGCCCAGCCATCTCCAACCCGAATGATACCGCTTGTGTCACAGTATATTTCGTTCCGTTCAACCCGTAGGCCTTCTCCAAAGAGAAAGTTTGTTTTGTCATTTTCCGAGACCGGAATGGGTTTCCCAAACACACTTTTTCCTGGTTTGCCGGGTTTAGCCGGAATAAGGGTGCCTACTTTTACTCCCCTGTCGGCATACAGACGGTCCTGTACGGTGGTATCTACAAAAACCCGTTCGCGGCTTTCCTTTTTATCATAGGTAATTACCACCTCTTTCTTAGGAGGCAGGAAGGGGAGGGGGCCCGGTTTGGTCACCACCGTTTCTCGTTTTATTTTTTCTGTTTTTATTCGGTACACGATGGGGGCCCCCGCGCGCTCCAGAGCTTCATCCACGTAGGGGGTAAGTTCACCGGGAATGGGCAGTTCTAGCCATTGCACCCGTTCGGGGACGGTAGGTTCGGGGGGCTGCCCCCGGAGGAGTACCTCCGTAACGGGACTCTTCGCTCGGGCAAGATTAAAAAGAACCTCTTCCATTTTCTTGGGAGATGGTGGGGGAACTATCTGTCGTTCGGAAAGAAGTTTCAGAATTTCTTCGACGCCCCACTGGGGACCCTGCGAACGGGGAGTAAAACGGAGGGCCACTTCTACTTCCAGGGGGTCCAGGACGAGTTCCAGGTCTCCTTTAATGACGAGCCCACCCATAGTGCACCTTCTAAATCTTGAATCCCTGGGTTATGGCTTTGGTTAACTTGGATTTTAGAAACAAGTTTTCTTTTCGTAGCTGGTTGATTTCTAATTGCTGGCTTTTCACCGTTTCTACCAGGTCTCCCATACTCAAGGCTCCGCAATGGAGGAGGTCTTCCACATAGCCCATGCGGGCTTCAAAATCCACCTCCGCTTCCAGTTCCGCTTCCTGAAAACTTTCTTCAATGCTCCGGCCTTCCAGAAATACCTCATCTTCTTCGCTCTGAAGGATTTTATCGGCGATGCGATAGATAGCCTGGGAGAGGATAGCTTCGTTTTTATACAATAGAATCGGTAGATGCGAAGCCAGGGCAATGTCCTGGAGCGAATCCCGGTATATCACCCCCAGGTGTTCGAGATCGAGCCCCAGATATTCTGAACAGGAACGGCGAATTTTAAGGGCCACCTCTGCCTGTTTGGGCTCATCGAGCATGTTGAGAATGAGCCGGGGATGAAAATACTGCATCCGCTTAAGAAATTTCCCGTGCGATTCGGGATCGATCCGGCTTATGTGTTCCAGAAGTTTGGGGATGTAAAGCTTTTGCAGGGCCGTCCCTTCTTTACGGAGACCCTCCAGGTAGATATGGGCCGGTGAACCTCGACTGAATGAGGAATACATAAGCCGAAAGACCGTATTTTTAAGGAAAAGATATGCATTCAGTGTGGCAGTCACCGTGGGGGTGCTTACTACAATACCCCGGCCTGAGAGGAGAAAAAAGTCGAGGATCGATTGATGACTCCCCGCTCCCAGGTCAATCACCAGGATATCCGCATCTACACTTAACAGGCGCTTTGCCAGGGCGGTAATCTGATTCTGCTTAAGGTTGGCGCTTCCCGGAATTTCCGCGTCGCCAGGAATAAAGCGCAGATTGGGAATGTCCGTATCCATGATGACCCGGGAGAAATCGGAGCGGGTGTCGCTGAGGAAGGTGCCGATTCCAGTTTGAGGAGAGCGACATCCAATAATCAGGTGAAGATTAGATGCCCCCAGATCGAGGTCTGCCAGGATTACCCGTTTCCCCGCCTGCGCAAAGGCCACTGAGAGGTTTGCTGCAATCAGGGACTTGCCTACTCCTCCTTTCCCACTGGCAATCGGTAGTATCCGCATATCTCTATGTTCCCCCTTCTTGCGAGAGCGCTTGTTTATCTTCTAGGTACACCATATTTCCCTGAGAGCGTTGATAGTTCTTATACCACCGATAGGCTCCGAATGCAGCGAGCCCTTCGAAAGGGAGAAAGGCCCCCCATCCTATAAAAAGGATGCCGAGAACATCCACCGAGTAACTTATCAACTGGGTTATAAAAGGTTTCCAGAAGAAGAACAAAGCTACCCCTCCGATCCAGAGCGATAAAAGTTTACCTACCCCATAGAGGGGAAGATACTGAATATAGGTGTTTTTATCACTATACACCATGAGGGGCATATACACAAACAACGCCTGTGGAATTAACAAGAGAAGGAACCCCACTTTGCCGCTTGCGCTAAGAACCGTTCCACCGGGATTTTCCTGTGCCCCCAGGATGCAGCCAACTAACACCAATAACCGGATAGCTTCATATCCAACCAGCAGGAGAAGCCACAACGCACGCTTTTTCATGATAAAAATCTACGGTTCTCATCCCTTTGGGTCAAGGGCCCTATTGCAGGTTGGAGGGCATATGGCGAAGTGGTGGCGGAAGTCCCTTTTCTGGATTTATCTCATTGACAAAGGGCTATTCATCTCTAGAATGTAACCATGAACTACGAACAAGCATCGAGCGATAAACGCTCTCGTATTGTGCGAAGAACCTGGCTGGGAACGACCCTGTGTATAGGACTTTTCTTTTCCCTCGTTATTGTTTCCCAGGTGGTGGGACAGAATACTCAAAAAAGTCAGCAGAACTATTCTGCCATTCTTCAGAACGTGTACAACTTTATTTTGAATCACTATGTCGATCAGGTAGACCCCCGGGTCCTCTACGAAGGGGCCATGAAAGGGATGTTTGAAGCCCTGGAGGACCCCTATTCTACGTATCTTACTGAATCGGATATGACCGATCTAAATGATACCACCCAGGGATCCTTTGGGGGAGTAGGTCTTTATATCTCTAAGCCTTCGGGCAAGCTTCCGGAAGGGAAGCTTCCCTACGTGGAAGTAGCTGCCCCTATCGAAGACACTCCGGGGTGGCGGGCTGGTATTATGCCTGGGGACCTCATTCTGGAAATCAATGGTGAATCCACCGATAAGCTTACCATGGATGAGGTGCTCTCCCGCCTGCGGGGAGAACCGGGTACAGAAGTGACCATTCGAATCCGGCGGGGAGAAAAGATGGAATTCCCCCTGACCCTGAAACGGGCAGTCATAGAGGTTCCCACCGTAAAACATGCCATGATTGGCGATTCTATTGGGTATTTAAAGATCCTTACGTTTACCCCTATGACGGTAGAACGAACCCGAGAAGCAATAGAAGATTTTAAAAAGAAGAACTACCAGGCCTGTATTGTGGATCTCCGCAATAATTATGGTGGTCTTCTCAATGCTGCTATTGGGGTAGCCGATTTCTTCCTGGATGGGGGAGTGGTGGTTTCTACCAAATCCCGTTTGCCCGGAGAAAGTGTGGTGTATACGGCCCGTCGGAATCCGTTAGTACCGCCTTCTATTCCTGTGGTGGTATTAATTAATCGGGCATCTGCCTCGGCTTCGGAAATTGTGGCAGGGGCTCTGAAGGATCGGGGACGGGCCTATCTTATTGGAGAGCGTTCCTACGGGAAGGGTTCCGTCCAGCAGGTGTTCCCCATTGATACGGCGGGCTTTAAACTTACCACTGCCCGATACTATACCCCCAGCGATGTAAATATTGATAAAAAGGGTATCCCCCCGGACATGGAGGTGAAAGAACCGGAGCTGACCGAAGTTCAGCTTGAATCGCTCAACAAGCTGTACCAGGATAACAGGATTCCCAATTTTGTAAAAAATGAAGGGAATGCCAGTCCCCAGAGGATCGAGGAATTTGCCCGCCAGGTGGCCACAACCTACAATCTGGATTTTCAATTGGTGCGGCGGCTTATCCACAATGAACAGATGCGTACCAAGATTGCCCCGGTGTACGATTTGGAATTTGATATACAATTACAAGCCGCAGTCCGGGTGTTGAAAGAAAAGAACGTACCGGAACTGATAAAACAAAGCAAAACCTTAAAGCAACTCCAGGAAGAAGCGGAAGCGAAAGATGAACCCGTTGGCTCGGAAGGGAAGTCAACGAACACACAGCAATGACTATAAGGGACCCTTAAAGGATATGCGGCGACTGGTACTTGAAGAGGCCCCCCAGGAAGGAAGGATCCAACTCGGGGGGAGGAACTTCCGTTACCTTGTACGGGTGCTGCGCTTTAAAGAAGGGGATTCGTTTCGGGCCCTTCTTCCCGCCGGGGAAGAGGTCCTCTGTACTATCGAACGTCTAGGCCCTACTTCTCTGTGGGCGAGGGTATCATCGCCTCCGAGCGGCAGCCCTTTGGCTCCTCCAGGAGGAGAAGAGGCGATGACGGCAGGAGCGGAAAATCCAGCGGCTATTTCGTCCTTAAAACCCGCCATGGTGCGGGCTTTGCAGTCGGACGCTAAACGGCTGGGACGTTCCCGTTCAGAGCGCCTTGTGCTTTGTCAGGCCCTGCCGAAGGGGAGCAAGATGGATACCATTATTCGGCAAGCCACAGAATGGGGGGTGGATGAAATTATCCCTTTTACGTCTGAACATTCGATTCCTCGTTTTTCCGCAGAAAAGGACGTCCAGAACCGATCCCGTCGTTGGCAGCAGATAATTATCGAAGCTCAACAGCAGAGTGGTTCATTTGTATCTACCTCTTGTAAAGCCCTTACGGATGTGGCAGGCCTTTGCGATATTATTCTCGAAAGAAAAGGGAAGAATCCCCACACCTGCGCTCTCCTCTTTCATCAAGATGCGGAAGACGTAGCTTTTCTACATCACCTTGTGGCTGATAGGGTGGAGGAGGTTATGCTTATTGTTGGGCCCGAAGGGGGGTTTTCTTTTTTCGAAGTGGCACAATTTAAGAAAGCCGGTTGCGTACCAGTGGTCATTGGTGCTACTGTACTACGGGTTGAAACTGCTGCAATCAGTGCGCTTGCGGCGGTATCTGTTATTCTGATGGAGAAACATTCGTGGCTTCCGTTGAAAAATTAGATTGTTGTAATGTTCCTATTACCAATCTTTCCCCTGAAGAACTTTCAGAACGAATATTAGAGGTAGCTGCGTCCGGTAAGGCGGAGCACATTGTATTGCTTTCCCTGTGGGATCTTCTTCGGGCTCGAAAACACAAGGAATACCGGACCTTTGTGCAACAGGCTGCCATGGTAATCCCCATTTCTAAAAGTATTATAGGGGGCTTAAAATTCTTATATGGCAAAACGGTACCCCGATACATGCCCTTTGACTTTTTTATAAAAACCCTCCATGCCCTGGAAAGCCGGGGAAAGTCGCTGTATCTCTTGGGCGGCCGTCCTCGGACACTTAAAATCGCGGAGCGGAATATTCGCCATACCTTCCCTGGACTGCGGATTGTGGGGCGCTGTGCGGGATATTATAAAAGGAATGAAGAAGCATCCATCCTTTTGGCTATTAAAAAATCTTCTCCCACTCTTCTCTTGGTTGGTCGAGGAGTTCCGGGGGATGAAAACTGGCTTGTGCGTAACGAAGCAAGTCTAGGACCGGGGATTCATATTTGGTGTAGCGACCTTTTTGATATTTTTGCGGAACGACGGCATCGACCTTCTCGAAAGGCCTTTAATCACGGTCTTGAATGGGTAGGGTATTGCCTTCGTAATCCTTTAAAACTTTTTCGCATTTTCCCGTATTTGAAATTCAAAATTCTCCTTTTGTATTATAAGATTCGGTATTACTAAAGCTATTAGAGGGATGCCGACTCGTCTCCGGATACTGTAAGGGATGTAATGCCTGGGGGCCGGTATCCATGTGTTATGTTACAAGGGGCGAAGCATCCGACAGCGAAGCACCGCAATAGGAGTTACCGCATCATAATCGGTTCCCAGACCCTGGTATTCTACTAAAACAAGAATATGCTGCCCAATTCGAAGCCGTTGAGAGGATCCGGCAATAAAATATTGACGGAATTGGGGATCTTCGAAAAGCACATAGGCCCGGAAAAGCTCCACCGTTTCTTCGTCTTTCCACTTTCCTCCCAGCAGTTCCACTTCCGCAAGAAAAGAGGTCTCCGAGTCATTCCGGACTATCACCGACCCAATGGTCCCATCCAGGATATACGCCGTGCTTTTTGACACCCAGGAGTCATCAAGGGTTTTCGTGATACGGCCAAAATCTTCCAGGGTTTTAGAAAAGTCGACGGAATACACGGTTTTTTCTGCCAGATTCCCCGAACGATTTTGAGAGAACCCATTATTCTCGACGAGTATCAGAGCCGCAATGAGGGCGATGACTATTCGTTTCATAGCATGAGTATGGTACGGGAATCCTTCTTTAGCAAGAGGTTCCGCCGGATTTTGGCCTTTAATAGGACAGGCCTCTCTCAATTTCTTGCGGTATAGATACGTGGGGTCCGCCCTCTAAAAAAAAGAAGGGCCATACGTTAAGATTCACCCGGTCTTGCTGAGGATAATTTGCTTTCTAGACGTCCAATCTTACGAAAAATTTGCTCCAGATACCGCTTTTCCTGTAAGGTGACCCCTGCTCGACTCAAGATATCCCGGAAAAACCGTTCCTGCTCTGGCCTACCGGCCTGTTTGTAAAAGCCGATACTAGCCAGGGCATCGGTCATGATCTGTACGGTTTCATCAATATCGTGCCGACCTACCGGAACCCACTGAGACCCAGAACTGGTATCGAAAGGGGAAACGGTGCTGGCCCTTGGTTCGGACTGTTGACTGGCAGAGGGGGCTGTTAAAAACTTCGACCAGGTTTTGAAAAGCTCATAGGTGTACACCTGTACTGCATGGGAAAGATTAAGAGAGGGGAAGACTTCCGAGCTCGGGATATGAGAGGCGAGGGTACAGAGGGCTATTTCTTCCTGATTCAATCCAGTCCGTTCGTTTCCGAACACCAGGGCGGCGGGTCCCCGCTGTTCGTACAAATAGAGTGCTAGTTCTTCCGGGGTAACTGAAATGTCTTTACGTTTTTTCCCCCGGCGACGGGTGGTTCCAATGACTAAGGGAATATCCTGAATGGCCTCCACAAGACTGTTGAAAAAGCGGGCCCCCTGGTATACATCAAAGGCATGGATTGCCCGGGTCTGGATTTTTTCTTCTTCCAGAGGGGCCTCTGGCGCTACGATACGGAGAGAAGAAAAGCCCATGTTTTTCATGGCCCGGCATACGGCCCCCACATTGCCCGAATCTTCTGGTCTACAGAGAATGACCACCACATCATCAAATAGCATAGTCACGTCCTCGTTGTAAGGTTCTTCTTGTTGTAGGTTCTTCTTGGAGATGGACAGCGGCCCACCCATCTTTGTGTTTTTTAATTTATAGAGGGCTCCCCTTTAACAAGAGGGACTCTATCGGTATAGTGTAGCCCATGGCTTCCATACTACTGCATAAACGGGCCCTTGTCATTGGCGGTACGAGCGGTATAGGGAGGGCTGTCTGCGAGGCCTTTGCCCGGGAAGGGGTAGAGCTTTTTATCACCGGAGGGCACAACGAAGAGCGGCTCCAGCATCTTATTTCCCGCTTACGTCAGCAAGAAGGTAAATGTCAGGGCAAGATTATACCCCTATCTTCGGTCCAGGACACTTCTTCTCTTATTGAATGGGTCCCGGAAGTAGATATTTTAGTATGTGCCTGGGGGCCATTTTTACGGAAATCCCTGGAAGAATACACCCCTTCCGAATGGCAGTATCTGGTGGATGCAAACCTTGCCATCCCCGGCGCCCTCGTTTCCCACTATTTTTCGGCGATGAAACGCCAGAACTGGGGACGGATTATCCTGTTTGGCGGGACCGATACTACCCAGATCCGTGGTTTTTCTACCACTGTCCCCTACAGCGCTGCCAAAACAGGCCTTGGGGTCCTTGCTCGGTCGGTGGCCCGTCTAGGAGCGCCCTATCATGTAACGTGTAACCTTTTTTGCCCGGGAATGGTTGATACAGAGCATCTGCAGGGCGAAGATCGATCCTATGCGCTTCAAAAAACACCGGACGGGAAGCTTATACTTCCTGAAGAAATTGCCGATATAGTAGTGTACGTGACAGCCCATGAATCTATCAATGGAATTTTAATGAGTCTTGACAGGGGTATTGTCCTCTAATTATAAACACAATAGAGGGCTGTTTTAGCGTCGGGCTGTTTGACAAAAAGCAGGGAGCCACATAATAATATAATGAGGTCGTGGGATGTCTGGGGGCGCGAGCCATACTCCAACACCCAGAATGGAAGGAGTGTCATGACAAATAACGATATTGTGCCTGGTTTTGATGATGAGAAGGATGATAGCCTTAAGATTAAGCTCGAAAAGGTGCATGATGTGGAAGGATGTCTTATCCTGTATCTCACCGGTTACATTGATACGTACAATTCGAACTATTTCCAAAAGCGGGTAGCAAAGGCTATTGAAGCGGGCTTTATCCGGCTCATTTTTCAATGTGGTGGCCTCAATTACGTATCTTCCACGGGGATTGGGTCTTTTACGGCCTTTTTAAAGTCCGTGAAGCCCCGGGGCGGCGATTTGGTTCTGCTGGAAATTCAGCCCAAGGTATACGAAGTATTCCAGCTTTTGGGGTTCTCCCAGTTTTTTAACATCAAAGAAAACCTAGAAGATGCTATTTCTTTTTTCCGTTCCGCCGTTCCCACCGAATCAAGTTCGGTATTCCCCAAGATTTTCTCCTGTCCCATATGTTCTAAAAAGTTAAAGGCCGTAAAGGCAGGGCGCTTCCGGTGCTCCGAATGTAAAACTATTCTGGCGATTGATAATGCAGGGCAGGTGTTCTTAGGATAGGTATCGGAAAAAGAGCATATACAAAGAAGATTGTAAGGGGGCTCTATGGGAGAGCTACAGGAAAACAAGATCGAACGGTATCTTATCAATATGATGGTAAGTTACCGGGAGGTAGAAAAGAATCTATGGATCATCGAAGATGAGCCCCATAGCTTAAACGGTGTGGTGGTGTTATTGGAGCCGCCGGTGGTAATTATTCGGGTTCTTGTCATGAAGGCCCCTAAGGAAAATCGGCTTCCCTTGTTTACTAAACTCCTGGAACTTAATAGCAGTGACCTTGTCCATGGGGCCTATGCCCTGGAAGGAGACGATATAGTCCTTATCGATACGCTGGAATACGATACCATGGATTATGAAGAATTTCGGGCGTCCCTGGAAGCGATTAGCCTTGCCCTAACCCAGCATTATCCTATACTCTCCCAGTATCGGGAACCCCACAAATAGGAGGAATATCAGCATGGGTATTTTTTCTCGCTTAAAAACCCTCATTGCTTCAAATGTAAATGATATGATCAATAAGGCTGAGAACCCCGAGAAAATGCTGAATCAGCTGATCATCGATATGAATGAGCAGTTAATCGAAGCAAAGAAAGGGGTTGCCCTGGCTATTGCGGATGAAAAAAAGCTCGAACGGGAAATGTTGAACCAGCAAGCCCAGGCCCAGGAATGGGAGAGGAAGGCTATGCTGGCGGTCCGGGCCGGGCAGGACGATCTTGCAAAGGAAGCCCTCCTCAGAAAGCAGGAGCATGAAAATAACTACGTCGAATATAAAAAACAGTGGGAAGCCCAAAAAGCGGCGGTGGAAAAACTGAAGGAATCCCTTAAGGAACTGCAGACGAAGATAGAAGAGGCCCAGCGTAAGAAGAACCTGCTGATTGCCCGGGCTAAGCGGGCTGAGGCGCAGCAGAAGATCCAGAAGACCATCTCCAATGTGACGGGTAATACCAGTGCCTTCGAAGCCTTTGATCGAATGGCCCAAAAGGTGGATCAATTAGAGGCAGAGGCCGATGCGGCAAAAGAACTGGAGGACCTTTCTAAAAATGCAAGCCTTGAGAAGCGTTTTGCGGAACTAGAGAAATCCTCTGCCTCGGCGGATTTGATGCTGGAAGAATTGAAGCAGAAAATGCAGGCCCTGCCGGATGGAACCAAACAAGAAAAATAAGGTAGGTATGTAATAATCGAATAATGAGCGCGGGCTCGGAAAAGACCCTTTACCTTTTTCGTGTTTCTCCGGTGATAGAAGAGTGGATACGGCGGAGAAAGGGTCTCTATCGGGTCTGTCGTTGGTTGCCTGCCGAAGATACAGAAGGTAAAAGCTCCTTCGTAAAGGATTGTCTATTTCTTGTTCCATTTGAAGAGGTGGGTTCGTTTGGGAAGGTCCATCTCTCTGTTCCGTTTATCACCTTTGGCAAGGTAGAATATATCTCTCGGGCCTTTAAAGCAGGGGCCTTGGATCATCTTTCTTTTCCTTTTAACGCGAAAGAATTTGATAGCCGCTTAGTCTATGCTTTCAAGGAATTAGAAAAGGTTCAAAAGGAACCGCCTTCTCATAGCCCTGTATGGTTAGACCGATGTTTCCTCATAGGACCGGCAGGAAAGGTGTATCTTAATCCTTTTGAGGTTATGATTATGACCCATTTCCTCCATAATCCATCCCGTATACTCGTTCGAGGGCATGTGTATAAAGAGCTAAGCGACGAGAGCCACAGACAAAGTAGAATTGTAGATGTGTATATCAGCCGACTCCGGAAAAAAATAGCATTGGTTTGTTTGTTTCAGGGGCAGGTAACTATTCGTGCTGTACGAGGAACAGGGTATCAGTTAGAATATCAGGAACCTCGGGCGGAAGAAAAGTTCTAGTGATTCTGTGAGAAGTTTAATGTCTCTGTGTGATGTATCTAACATTTCTAAATGTGAACAAATTGTGGATAATTTGTGAAATAAGAGAAACAGTTTCTTTCCGTATATCTTTGTATACACTTTTATGGAATAAAAGTATACATAGCTTTTTTTAAATATTTATAATTATTTGTATAAAAATGAAATAAAATAAGAAGATGGTGTTTGGTGACTTAAAAAAAGAAAAGTATATTTTTCCTATTTTCTAAAAAATCTCCAGTCCGGACAAAAAAGTGTAACATAAATTGTGGATAACTTGTGAAATCTTTGTGGACTCCTTCTGTATAAGCGGTATATTCTGATTGACTTTTTTAATGAATAAAACTTGCATTCCTTGGGGTTGCATGATAGGCTAGAATCAAGGTGAAGAGGATAGCGAAGCTTATTTTATTAAGTGGTATCACTTTTGGGGTGCTTGTTTTCAGTGTACAGCTTTTATTAGAACTCCATGAGAGAACTAAGGGGTTTAGTATCTATCCTCCTATTATCTCTAATTCAAGGGAAATGATAGGGGGAGAAAGAATATGGGAAGCGGCTATTCTCGCCTTTATAGGCATGATTAGCCTGGGAAATGGTTACGGAATACGAAAAAAAATACTTGCTCCTTTTGTTATTATGATCCTTACTGTACTGTCCGGAGTATCCCTTACCATCCTTGGTTTTACCTCGGTGATACCAGGCTCTGCCCCTACCTATAAAGATGCTTCCTCTCCCGTACCATCTTCCGTTTCTTTTCTCCGAATGGGAACAAGAGTTAAGAGCAATTCTCAGGAAGCCTTGTATCTTTTTACTGCAGAGAAAGAACGCTCGGTAATCCTTGTCTTTGGAGAAAAGGGCCCGCAGGTACAATCTACCGACACCCCTCTTTCTTTTTATGGAACAGCCTATTCTTTTATTTTCCCGGAAATTATACATACATCTATAAGAAGGGCCGCATCTTATCTTAAAGACCAATGGCAGAAGGGGTTCCCCGCTTTTCTTTTCTGTGTGCTCAGCCTTGCATATTTCTTAATATCCCTTCGAGTTTTCCTGAGAATCCGTTCGTGGCCATTTATCAACATGATCTGGGCGATTACAATAGGAGGTCTTTGGTTAATTTTAATTCAACCCCTTTTCGAACCTCAATTTACTGGTTTTATGAGCAAATATAGCTACGGCCTTCTTACCCCTGAACAGGTGCAGCCCTTTGCCTGTGTTGCGGGGGCCCTGCTTTGCAATCTGTTGGATCTTCTATTGTACCTGGCAGGCGACAAGGAGCGACGGTATGACTAGAGAGTACGAAAAACAGGCGTTGCGGTGTTGGATAATAAGGAGAAGGCTCCATGAATGAACAACGAAGACCTTCTCTTCTTCTTTCCCTTTTGGTGTATGCCCTCATAATACTGGGCGGAAACGTTATTGTTAGTTTTTTCGTAGAACAGTCCCATATCCCTTTGCCTGGTTTCGCAGGTAATTGGATTTTTTGTACCGCCATAGAAAGAACTATCCCTCTTATTCCACCCGTGCTCTTTTGTGCGATCATCACCAGTATCGGCCTGTATAGTCAGAAAGCGCCTTCTACAGAACGTTTTTCTTTGGAATTTATGAAATTTATGGGGAATATAATTGTTCAGATTATAATTGTGGTTGTTTTATACAGCCTTTTACTTCTGTTGGTGCGTCCCCTTTGTGTAAATTCCCTGGAAACAATGAAAACAAAAAAGTATATTTATGAACGGGCCAAATCGTTACTTCAGGCAGAAGTACAAAGAAAATCATGGAAAGAAGCGGCCTTCCATTTGACTTTATGTGAAGAAATCTGGAAGGGTGATCCAGAGCTTGTTGGTATCCGAGACACGGTAGCCACGGAACTAGAAAAGGAGCGGGTTCAAGAATTTAGCCTTCAAAAAAAGCAGCCTCCGTCGGGGCTTGTGATAACGCCAGAAGGAACCGTTCCTGCCTTAAAGGGTATTCCTGCGAATCTTAAGGCTTCGGAGGCCCTCCAACAGGCAAAGAAGGCAAAAGCCTCCGGGCGCCTCTATGATGCGCATTGGCTTGCTTCCCTTGCCATCCGTTTGGCTTCGCCGGGAACCCTGGAACAAACAGAAGGCCAGAGGATTGCCTCCGAGACCTGGGAAGCAATACAGAACCTTACGCCCGATAAGAAAGAAACAGAACGATATACCCTTTTTAAACAAAAGCAAGAAGGGTATATGGCGCTTCTTGCGGAAGAGTACCAAAAGGCCTATTATGTGTATGCCCGTCTTATTGAACAATATCCCAAGGATCCCGATGTAATAACCTATTATCCTCTGGCATTACGGGGACTCCAGAAAATTGCCTTTTTTATTGATGAAATTACCACTAATCTGGGAGAACCCTATGTGGACGTTCTGTTGCCACTGCCGGATGATAAAACGTCGGCGGGCACTCTGACCGTTCTCGCGGCTCGCCAAATTTCTTTTGTAAGCGATGCGGTATACCTGCTGGACCTTTCTGTTATGACGGTGGATAAAAAGGGTGCGATGCTCCAGACTATCCAGGCGCCCTATGGTAAAATCATTCCCCAAACCACAGGTCCTGCTTCCCGACAATCTGCTACGATCCTTCTGTTAAAAGCGATAGATAGAAAAAATGAAACGATCCAGTATCTTCCTACAATAAATGGCAAAAAATCTCAAGATAAGACCTTTGTTGTTTTCCCTCTGTCTTTCGGTGATCTCTATTATCAAATCCGCTCTCAAAAGGCGCCTCAGACTCAGTCGGTGGTGGATTTATGGAATAGCCTAAGGGTCCCCCAGAAAGACATAAACAGTGTGTTCCAACAGCAGACCCTTCTCATGTATATATTTGATCCCTTCTTTTGTTTGACCCTGGCTATTTTTGTTCTGGTAGGAGCATGGAGACTCAGAAGTACGGGAAAAGTAGGCTTCCTCTCTTTGGTGTTTCTCGGTTTACTTCCTGTCCTTACGATTCCTGCCTACCAGATGGGCACCACCGTTCTTTCGGATATCTATCTCTATTTACTGGTATCGGTGTCTTTCTTGCCTACCCTGTTTATTCTTCTGGGAAGTTATGGGGCTTTGTTGTTCCTGGGATTTTTTGCGCTGGGGGCTCAGAAGACCTAGAAAGGCCCCCTATCAAACACCCTAACATTCTCCGTGGCGGGTAATATGGGCCCCTATAGCGGCAAGGCGTTCTACCAGCGATTCGTATCCCCGCTCAATCTGGTATACATTACGAATAATACTCTTGCCCCGGGCGCAAAGGGCGGCAATGACCATGGCCATTCCGGCCCGGACGTCGGGGGAAGTAAGTTCTGACCCACTGAGTTGAGCTGGGCCGCTTACGACTGCCCGGTGCGGATCGCACAGGACGATGCGGGCTCCCATGCCTATCAATTTATCCACAAAAAACATGCGGGACTCAAACATCTTTTCATGAACAAGGACCGTCCCTTCCACCTGGGTTGCTACTACCGTGATGATGCTCGTAAGATCCGGCGGAAATCCGGGCCAGGGGGCATCATCTATTTTGGGAATCATGCCGCCGAGGTCACAGTTTACCCGCCGTTCCTGCTGGGCGGGCACATAAATGGTGGATCCCGAAACTTCCCAGCGAATTCCCAGCTTGTTAAAGGCGATTTTCGCGGGTCGCAGATCTTCAGGGCGGGTTTTTTCGATGGTGAGTTCACTTTTTGTAGCCGCCGCAAGGCCGATGAAGGAGCCGATTTCCATAAAGTCGGGACCAATTTCAAAGGTGCAGCCTGAAAGGCGTTTTACCCCCTCAATGGTGAGCACATTGGATCCAATCCCCTGGATGCGGGCCCCCATCTGGACCAGCATCCGGCAGAGGTCCTGCACATGGGGTTCACTGGCCGCATTGGTAAGGCGGGTTGTCCCCCGGGCCAGCACTGCCGCCATGATGGCGTTTTCGGTGGCCGTTACCGAAGCTTCGTCTAAGAAAATATCCGCCCCTTGCAAGGTAGTCGGAACGGTGAATCGAAAGGTCCCGTTTATGTCGACCTGAGCGCCAAGTTCGGTAAGGGCAAGGAAATGGGTGTCCAGCCGGCGCCGCCCGATCACGTCTCCCCCGGGTGGGGGCAGTTCCACCACCCCCGCCCGGGCCAGAAGGGGACCCGCAAAGAGGATGGATGCCCGGATTTTCTTTGCCAGGGCCACGGGAATTTCGGTGTGTTGAATATTGGTAATCTGTAATCGATAGGTGTGGTTCCCCAGGGATTCTACCGTTCCCCCCAGGGCTCGGTAGATATCAAGCATTACCTGAACGTCTTCTATAAGGGGAATATTAGAAAGCACTACCGGTTCATCGGTAAGCAGGGCCGCCGCAATACAGGGAAGGGCCGCATTTTTATTACCACTTGCTACAAGGGTTCCGCCGAGGGGATACCCTCCTTCAATATAATATTCGTGCATGGTTGTTACTCTATACTCTCTTTAAGGAAGAGGTCAATCAGAGCCTCGAGAGTAATGTCGTTGTATTTGGGGGAGAGTTGTGAGGTAAATCCCTCCCAAAACAAGGATGGTCCCGGCTAATTGAATAGGGGTAAGCCGCTCACCTAATGAGAAAAAAGCCACTCCCAACGTAACTACCGGAATAAGATTGATAAATACCGAAGAGGTCCCAACACCGAGGGTTTCGAGGCCTTCCACATAAAAGAGATAGCCCAGGGCGGAACAAAAAATTCCCAGGTATCCCACGTGGCCCCACACCAGGGCAGGAATGCTCGACCACTGGGCCTACTCACGGAGGGTAAATGGTAAAAATCCCAGGAAGCCAAAAAGGGATTGCCAGAAAACAATAAAAATATTGGAATGACGACTAAACAGCGGACGAGTAAGAAAGGCGTAGAGAACCCAGCTTACGACCGCTCCCAGCATGAAAAGGTACCCCCGGGGGTCGCTCATTCCAGGGGCGTTCATTGCGCCGGATAAAGAAGGCAAGGTAATGCACCACACCCCCAGCATGGAAAGGGCCGCGCCGAACCATTGAAGAAGATGGAGGGGCTTTGTTTTCTGGGAAAACAGAGCGGAGGCGATTTGCTCTGCGAGCATAGAAAACACGGGTATAGCCGCCACGATAAGCGAAGCCTCAGAGGCGGGAATAAGGGATACACCGTTGTTCTCGAAAAAGAAATAGGCGGTAACTCCCACAAGTCCGGCCCCTGCAAGATAGGGGAGGTCTCCTTTTTGGAGCTTTTCGTCCGGGATTTTCCACCATTTGATTCCGTATAAAAAAAAGAGCGCCAGGGCAAACCTGAGGGCCCCTAACGTCATAGGAGGAATGACCGCAACCGCTACCTTGATAGAAACAAAGGAGACACCCCAGAAAATAACGGCCCCATTTATCTTGATAAGTCCTTTGGTTGTTTTTCTCATAGTACAACCACAGTACGTCAAGGAAAGGGAGAAACGCAAGGGCCCTTCGTTGGGATACGTCCGTCTTGAGTAGGACCTTTATTCTGGGGTACAACAAAGGGACGATCCCCCTGAGGGGGCGGCAGTTCCTTCAATCGCCCCCTCAGGGTACCGAAGCTTGCGGAAAGCAGGGGCCCCCCTACCCCAAAAATAGGGGTCCCTTTTATCCTGCAAGGTATGTCATAGCACAGAAAAGGAAGGAGGAAAAACCGTCATGTCCCTTTGTCCCTGTGGTTCTGGTCGTGAATATGCCCAGTGTTGTGAGCCGTATATAAAGGGAAGCAAGGATGCTCCCACGGCAGAGGCCCTGATGCGCAGTCGGTATACCGCCTATGTGGTCCATGACATCGATTACATCGTAAAAACCTGTGTTGCCGAAGGTCAAAAGGATATTGATGTAGAACAAACTCGCCTATGGAGTAAGCGTTCCCAGTGGCTGGGGCTGCGAATCCTGACAAGCGAAAAAGGAAGTCCCAATGACACGGAAGGAATCGTGGAATTCGAAGCCACCTATATCCTGGATGGTCTTAAGGATACCCACCATGAACGGGCCTATTTTAAAAAGGAAGGGGGGCACTGGCGATATGAACGGGGAGATATTGTGCCCACGACTATTGTACGGGCCGGTCCACGGATTGGACGAAACGACCCCTGTCCCTGTGGCAGTGGAAAAAAGTACAAACAGTGCTGTGGTAAAAATGCATAAACCCAAATGTATGATATAATGCTCCTATGAGTATATCAATTCAATCCTGGTCAAAAGAACTGGTAGCGGCGGTAGAAGAAGTTTTTTATGGAAAACAACGGGTAATTAAAAAGATCCTCTGCGCCCTTCTTTCCCGGGGCCATGTGCTTTTGGAAGATGTGCCGGGGACCGGAAAGACAATTGTTGCCCGGGCAGTGGCGGCGGTGCTGGACCTGGATTTTAAGCGTATCCAATGTACGCCCGATCTTTTACCGGCGGATGTGCTGGGGGTTTCCATCTGGTCGGCGGAAAAACAACGCTTTCTTTTCAAACAGGGCCCCATCGTTTCTAATATCGTTCTGGTGGACGAAATTAATCGGGCTACGCCCCGTACCCAATCGGCCCTACTAGAAGCCATGGCGGAACGGCAAATCTCGGTGGAAGGAAAAAAACTTCCCCTTCCGGAGCCCTTTTTTATCATGGCTACGGAGAACCCCGTAGAATTCGAAGGGACCTTCCCCTTGCCGGAAGCCCAAAAGGACCGTTTCCTTCTTTCCCTTTCTATTGGATACCCCGATAAGACGGCGGAAGCCCTTATTCTGGAAAGCCAGCGGCAATTGTATAATCCTGTAGAAAAGCTTTCCCCCCGCTTTCACAAAGAGGACCTCTTAAAATTTCAAGAAGAGGTAACCCAGATTCATGTAGATCCGGCCCTGCGGGATTACATGCTGGCACTGGTCCAGGCAAGCCGGGAACACCCTTCAGTTCGACTGGGGGTTTCGCCCCGGGGGAGCCTTGCCCTCTATCGGGCAAGTCAGGCCTGGGCCGCCATGGAAGGGCGACGCTATGTGGTCCCGGAGGATATCCGGGCCCTGGTGGCCGATGTGTTTAGAAAACGAATCATCCTAAAAAGCGAAGCCCTTATCAAAAATATTCAGGTTGATCGGGTGGTGGAATCTATTGTGGAAAGTGTCCCCGTTCCCGTATTTAAGGAAGGAGTATGAAATACCGGGGTCGTTTATTGATCCTCTTCCTGATTCTTATTGCTTTTTTTGCCCCCCTTTCGCTCTTACGAACCCTTGCCCTTTTTGGGGCCTTCCTTCTTTTTTTAAATCTCCTGTATCTGTTTTTTCTGGAACAGGGGTTGCGGATCCGTCGGAAAGATCCGATAGTACGAATTTATAAGAACCAGTTGGCCCGTATCGAGCTAGAGATTCAGAACCGAAGCTGGTTTCCCATGCTGGCGGCCGTCTTAAGCGATGGTATTAGTACCTTTGATGCCCACGGTCAGAATCGGCAAAAACTGGATATCCTTCCTAAGAGCAAGCGGATTATTCAGTATGCCCTTCGGGGAACAGAGCGGGGGCGCTGGGAACTTGGACCGGTTCGTATAGAATTGCGGGATTTTCTGGGTATGCAAAGTGTTACTGTGGAAAGCCCTGAACGGGGCCATCTGGTGGTGTATCCTGCCATGGTGCCCCTCTCTTTCCATCCCGGCGATGGGTCTCCGGTGGGAGAACTTCCCAGCCCCTTTCGGATTCACGAAGATCCCGGTCGTTTCCGTTCCCTAAGGGAATACCAGGTGGGAGATGACCTGCGTCGGATTAACTGGAAGTCTACCGCCCATGTGGGGAAGCTTATCGCCACCGAATATGAATCAAGTATGGATAGCCCCCTTCTGGTAATTTTGAATATCTATGGGCCGTCTTTCCCTTTAAAAGAGCGCTATCTGTATACAGAATGGGCTATTTCCTATGGGGCCTCCCTTGTGTCTACCGCCACTATGGCGGGCCAGATGACTGGTCTTGTGTCGAATGGTCTTTTGCCTGATCGGGAGGAACGGCTCTATATTCCCCCGGCCCATGAAAGCGCCACCCCTATTCTGGATAGTCTCGCAAGCCTTCGCATTTCCGAGGATGATGAGGGATGGGACCTGTTCCATCGGGCCCTGGTGGAGGTTCCGTATCGTGCCCATGTGGCCTATGTGGGAGTTTTTGGGGGAGAAAAGCTTCAGGAACTGGTGCTTCTCAGTCGACGGAAGGGGTGTACCTTTGCGGTGTACATCGTTGGGGCTACCGCTGAAAACCTCAGGGAACTGCACCAGTGGCAGGTTCCGGTCGTAGAGATGGAGTACGAGAATGAATAAAAAAACGGTAGATACCCCTGAAACCCAATGGGATCGTTCATTCTATCTGGTGCACCCCCTTATTTCTTTCCTGCAGCCCTTTGCTACCCTGGGGGCCATCCTTTTTATGGGTACCTATGGGGGCTTGCTGACTATCCAATCCTTTTTTGCTGTACTCTTGTTGCTGGCCCTAACAGGAATCGAATCGGTGGTGGTGGGGAATCTTTTGTATCAAGAGCGGGCTTCCTGGGCAAGCCGCTTTCGGGAGTTGCTTGTGATTGGCATCCTGGTGTATGGCCTTTTTTCTGTCGCCGATAGCTTTGGCCTCAGGGTGCTGGGAACGCCCCGGGAAGAAACACCGCTTTCTTCTGATTCCGGCGTTGCCATCACCGCAGGGGAGAATTTACCCCAGGAGCTTTCGTTTCTTTCTGTGCTCTTACCTCGGTCGGCGAATCTTTTTCCCCTGATTGTTGCTGTTTTGCAGTGGATTCTTACTACCATCTTGCACAGCCGATGGAGAAACCGGGAAGCCTTTCTCAGGGAGTTTGAAGGATTAAGTGGCGAGCCCCTTATCAACCAGGTTCGGGAACAGGCCGATTTTACTACCGAAGTTCAGCACGATCTTAAGGCCCTGCGCATTGGAACCCTTTTGTTTGGCGGCCTGTTTATTTTGATGCTGCTCCTTTTTAGTGTTATCGAGCCGCAGGCCCCCTGGTATGTGCATTTTTTCCTTTTGATTCTTGTGGCCTTTTTCCCCTTTACCTCTGGTCTAATTGGAATTTATTTTCGAGAACAGTACGATGCGGGGGCGGGATTCTCCATCGATGACGATTCTCGAAATAGGCAGCAGAAATTACTGCTGGGGGGGATTGCTGTTTCCCTGGTTCTCGCGGTGGTGTTTACCGGTAACAGGCCGCTCCTCCCCATTGCCTGGCTCGAGGCTTTTTTCCGCTGGCTTTCGAGCCTTTTCCCAGAACGGCATTTTAAGGATCTTCCCCCAGCTTATCCGGAGTTCCCGCTGGGTGAATTGGAAGAACCTCCACCCCCTCTTACCGATATCGAAAATCTTAAGCCCCTGGTGGATCTCAGTTGGCTTATTCCTTATCTCAAGTGGGGACTGATTATAGGGAGCATTATCCTGGTGGTGGTATTCCTCTTTGCACCCCTCAGGTCCCGCTCCTTCTGGCGGCGTCTGCGGCAATCCCGGCCCTTTGGGGCATTTAAAAACTGGTTCCGCCGAGTTCTGGTGCTCCTGCGTCGGAGAAAACGGAACAAGTTGCCGGCGCTACCTATTGACGAGGACAACCTGGAGCAGGTTCGGCATAACCTGGAAGAACTCATAGCCCGTCGCAAGAATCCCCAAAAGAAACACCAGATGGGCTACATGGTGCGCCTGTATCTCCGTTTTATTCGGTGGGGAGAATCCATCTGGGGCCTTCGGTTTACCCCTACCACGAGCCCCGGTGACTATGCGGAGGCCCTGATTCAAAAAGAGTCGTCCCTTGCTCATCCTGTTCGACGCTTTACCGAACTTTTTGAAGAAGCCCTGTATGCGGACTATCTGCAGAGTCGGGACCAGATAGAAGAGTATGACCGTATCCTCCGGACCCTCCTCGCACGAAAAAAGGAAAGTGCAGGGGACGGAGGGGCTATCATCGATAACAAGGGATAAAAAAGATGGTGGAGGCCGACGGACTTTTGCTAGGCCTCCCCGCGGAGGCGATGAAAATAGAAAAAGGGATAGACTGAGAAGGGGCCCCTGGGGAATGCGGGGCGGTGTGCCGAGAGGACACCCCGAAACACATCTCGAAGACGCCCCGTAAAATACCCAGCCCCTGACGGGGCCAGGTGATGGGTTCCCGTTGCCGCTGGGGCAGACCTCGGGGATGAGCACGGCAGTACAGCCGCTTATGAAGGCTGGGCCTCCTGGACGAGCTTTTTCAATTGCATAAGGGCCACCTTCGGATTCGTAATTACCGAAGGGCCAGCCACGCAGCCCCCCGTGCAGGCCATGACTTCCAATAGTTGGCCGGCCGTTTTGCCCTTTGCCCAGGCCTGCAGTTCTTTTATACTTTCCCGGGAAAGCCCATCGATGGTGGCCGTTTGTATGATTCCCTTTTTGTCGGGTAGATGCTCAAGGACTGCCTGGGCTACCCCGCCGGACCAGGCAAAGCCCCGGCCTGCCGCCGTAGCGGGCTGGGCAATCGGTTCCTCTTCGATTTCCGCCACATCAATGTTGAGGGCTACAAAGAGGGCTCCCAGTTCTTCTACGGAAATCACGTAATCTACCAGGGGATCGCTGAGTCCTTCCTTTCGTTTAGCTAGACAAGGTCCAATAAATACCCGTTTATACTCTGGATATTCTTGTTTTGCCAGTTCTGCCGTGTAATGCATCGGAGAGCGGGTATGGGAAACATATGATGTAAGCTCAGGTACATGCTTGTGGACCGCTTCTACATAGGCAGGGCAACAACTGGTGGTCATAAAAGCAGCCCCTGCGGCAAGCCGTTCCTGTAATTCCTGGGCTTCCTTCTCGGCGGTGATATCCGCTCCCCGGGCCACTTCGTAGACCGCATCAAAACCTGCCTGTTTTAAGGCCCGGACCAATTTCCCCAGGGATGCCCGGAATTGCCCCGCCACCGCCGGGGCAAAGAGGGCTGCCAATTTTGCCCCCCGCTTTTTTGCTAAAAGCACATCGATAATCTGGGATTTATCCATCATGGCGCCGAAGGGGCATTCTCGCATACAGTTCCCACAGAAAATACATTTATCATAATCGATCCGTTCTTTCCCTCGGGAATCTTTATAAATGGCCCCCACGGGACAGGCCTCTTCGCAGGGAACAGGAATTTTGATAATTGCATGGTAGGGACATACCTGCTGGCAGATACCGCAGTTCACACATTTTTCTTTATCGATGATGGCCCGTCCCTCTACCACCGAAACTGCCTTTTTGGGGCAGTTCATCATACAGGGGCGAGCAAGACATCCCTGACACGCGTTGGTTACGAGAAACTGGGTTTTTACACAGGCGTTACAGGCTTCGTCAAGGACGGTAAGGATAGGCCCCTCAACATAGTCTCGCTCCAGGGCCTTTTGGGCATAGGTTGCGAGGGGGGTTCCGTCGTCTTCGTAATCTTCTACCGAAAAGCCGAGTCGAGCAAGGATCCGGCTTTTTAGGATAGACCGATCGTGGTGAACACAACAACGCACCGGCTGATACCCCGGTTCGCTGGTCATGGCGTAGGGGATTCTGTCTATCCCTTCTACCAGTCGATCTTCCAGAACAAGTTGAATCAGTTGAATCAGTAATTCCCGCTTTATCCGGGCCGCATTGTTGTTGTAGTGCATCAGGTTTCTCCTAATTTTTCTTCTATTTTTTTGAGAATTCCGGGGATGGTGGCCTCACTGAGTACTTCGCCATCGATAACAGCAAAGGGGGCCTTACCCTGGGTTTTGTTTTTGCAAAAACCAAGACAGGGCGAGCCTTCCAGTTCCACATGACCTTTCCATCGAGAAGGGATGTGATCATCTAACAGTAAGAGTTCTGAACCACCCATCACATAACAGGCCGTTCCCGAACAAACCACCACCTTTACGGTCTTATCTTGATACATATATGTTCTCCTTCATATGAATCGTATGGTCGTTTTCTTAAGATACCGTTCTTCGAGCAAGGATGCTATACGCTTTACGATGTTTCGCCGGATTTCTAATTCCACCGGCATGCTGGGGTCCTGGTGGGCTTCGTTAATCTTGGTGCCTACCACAAAGTCGATGTGGTCCGAGTCCAGAAGGAACTCTACCAGGTGAAGCGCTGCATTGGCTCGAAATCGATCAAACCGTGGCCCCTGTTCTAAGAGCTCCGCCACTTTCCCCAGGGTGATAATCCCTTCGGTAACCAGATCGGCCCCTTCCATGGATGATGCAGGGGGAACCTCGGGGTCGATATCCTTTAGACACACCCGAACCGGTCGTCCGAGTTCTCGCCCGATAATGGTAGCGGTGGTTCCTCCGCAGACTATTTTTTTACCGGGGAAGCGGGTAAACAGGTCTGCTAGTTCCCGGTCCCGGTTGGAATCGATGGGAGGCCCGGAAAGCACTAAAAGTTTCCGGGGCTTTCTAAAATAAATAACGCCGCAGGTGATATCATCAAAGGCCCGGTATCCATCGTGCAAAAGGGCCCGAAACACCAGGTGTTGGGCAAGCTCCCGGGCGGAAATGTCAGGCTTTTCTGCTATTTCCTGCTGGATATAGCTATGGACGGCGGGGTTCCCCCATCCAAGGGGGAAGGGGGCACTCCCCATGCCCGATTGGGGGATGCCATCCGAAAAGAAGATGAGCCGATCCCCCGGCAGGGCTTCAAACGCCGAATAGTACATCCGGGCATTGGTAAACGGTTCAGGGGGTGATTTCTTGGGTACGCCCCGGCGATGAACCAGGAGCATCTTTTTTATCGGCTCACATTCCACGGACTGTCGAATCAGTACGTAGGGGGGATTATCGTATTCTATGATTCGCACCCGGTTCATCCCATCGATATCCACGATGGTAAAGGTAGCGTAACTAATGTTCCGTTCTTTACATACCGGCAGGGTTTTCATGATGATCCGGGCCGCCCGCTGGATAGGGATATCCTCCGCCACAAATTGCATTGCCATCGTGGCGGTAAGGGTGGCCAGGACCCCTGCCTTTATCCCCGAACCAAGCCCGTCGGACAGCACCGAAATAAGGTGCCCATCGCTTGTTTTTTTAGAAAGGAATACATCCCCCGCGGCCCCCTGGCCATGTTTCTTTTCTTGATAATACCCAACCTCGATAAAGAGCTCGTCCAGGCAGGGCCCAGGTCTTTCGTGGGGAGCGGAAGGTGCGGTCGTTTCATCAAAAGGCGAAAGGCCCTGAGGGGGCTTTGTGGCTGTTGCCAGGGAAATTGTATTATGCATGGCTTTCCCCCGGGAGTTGCGGTGCCATTGTTTTTGGGGTGGCGCTCGGCATATCGTGGCTAGGGCTATCAAAGGACGCAATGATGGAAGTAAGGGTGGCTTCTGTTTCGGCGGCGTTCTCTCCCAGTAAAAAGGCTATTTTCTGAACCACCGCAAGGTTCTTGTTGATAACCTTCCTCGCCTGGCTTACGATTCTATCCCGTTGTACCCAGGGGGCCGTGATATCCTGAAAAACTCCCCCCGCGTATTGTCCCTGTTCGATGGTGAAAAAGCTCCCGTGGATTATCCGCTTCCCCTGTCGAATGTCCCGTTCTATTGTGTCAGCCACCCCGAGAATATCCTGGAAGTACCGATAAAAGGTGCAGAGTTTCGTAAGGTCTGCCCCTTCGAGACCCGGTTTGGCTTCCCAGAGCTGTTCCGCCTCATCCCCTAAAAGTTGCACAAAATGGCGATTGCACTCGACAATCCGCAGGTCCCTGTCAACGATGACTACCCCCGCAGGGATAGCCTTTATAAGGCTATTGGCCTTTTTTTGGGCCAGTTTTCTCATGTAGGAAACGCACATACCCTGTTCGGCCTGACCCCGAAGCATGGCCTGGGCAAAGTCCCGGCAGGAATCGTAGCCGCAACCGCCGCAGTTAAGTTCATCTTCCCGGCTGTATTTGCCCGTCTCTCGCAGGGCCCTCTGAATGGCCTCTTCCGAAAACTCCGGTCGGCTTACGGTGGGGATAGTCCACCGGCGTTCGAGGGAGAAAGGTAGGGACTTCCCACCGGCGGTAATGGAATTCCCGAGGCGAGTTGTCCTATAGGAGGATATGAGGAGCCGTTTTCGCACTATTCCCCGGCGGTTCCGGGTTCGGGGTCCATTGATGCAGCCCCCGGGACAGGCTAAAAGTTCCAGAAATACCGGTCGGGAAAGGGGCGCCTTTTCCAGCTCTTCCAGGGCATCATCGATGGCGTCCATGCCGCAAAAACTCATATAATGAATGGCAGGATCTCCGCCGTGGGCAAGGATCGCTTCGATCATGCCTCCCTCCTGGGGATACAGGAGGCCGGGCCCCGCACAACCCGGTAAAAAGGGGGTATCCTCTGGGGCCTTCCCTAAAAGATGGGGGAAAACATGCTCTTCCTCCAACCAGTGTCGGAGATCGGTAAAATCTATCGCTATTTCAAGAAGTTCCTTAAACGTATCGGCCTCCGCCTTTTTTGAAATACAGGGACCAATAAAGGCTACCAGCACATCTTCACCATAGAGGGTTTTGAGTTCTTGGCAGTGGGCCAGAAGAGGAGAATCACACCGGGCAATAGAGGGCGCATAGGAAGGACGGTATTTCTGAATGTATTCCACCACCGTTGGACAGGCAGAGGAAATAAGAATTGGTGGGGCTCCAGAGTTTTTTTCTCTTTGGGTCTGTTCCAATAAGGTTACCATCTGTCGGGCCACCAGATCTGCTCCGCGGGCCGTTTCTGAGACCCCCCAGAAACCGAGTTTTTTGAGGGCTGCCACAAGTTGGGCTGGGGTGTACTCGGGGAATTCAGTAACAAAGGAAGGTGCAAGGGAAGCGATTACCCGTTTGCCGCTCTGGAGCAGATACTCAAGGCGAGGAAGGTCGTTTCGGACCCGTTTCGCACCGACGGGACATACCTCTACGCAGTGCCCACAGAGGACACAGAGGTCCTTGATAATTGTGGCCCGGCCCCCTTCTACTTTTATGGCCTTTACTGTGCATTCCCGAACGCATTTATAGCAATCCTGGCATTCGGCCTTTTCGGTATAGACAGGATTCAATATATCCATAGTGCCTCTTTGCCCCACACAAACAAGTGAATAACCAAAGGGATCGCTTTTAACCGCAATCCTATTGGTTTATTCTGAGCCTCGTAACAGGTCCTGTAAGACGGTAGGGGTTACCTGCCGATACACAACCCCATCGATAATCACGATAGGCCCCTCTTTACAAAGCCCTTCACAGAGTTTTCCCTGAACCGTTGCATCCTGCAGTTCCGCTCGAATGGTCCCCTGTTCTATCATTCGCTGAATAAGTTCTGCGTTCAGCGAATTGCCCCGGGAAAAACAGGAACTGCCCATACAGATGACAATGGTATGTTTTTTCTGTTCCATAATGATATTCTTTTATATATATTTTTTTATCGAATATGTCAAGGGTGAAGGGGTCGAACAAAACAGAAAATATATTTTTGTAGCTATGCGGAGATGCGGGGAGCAGGCCAGCCCCGGAAATTGCCCGAAAAAAGTAAGAGCGTATCTTTCCCTGAATCAGGGCCATGACAATCCGACCCATAGGTAAGGAAAAAACCAAAATTGGGGGCGACTTTTTCTACAAAGGAATTGATTTCTTTAGTGTCCCCGTTTCGATACCAATAGAGTTCAATCCCATCAATCCCCAGGTTTTTAAAATACGAAAGCATATCAAGAAAGCGTTTTTGATCTTTTTTTAGAATTTCCCAGGAATCTTCAAATTCGTGGCCTATGTGGGGAAGAACCACGAAACCCCCGTCTCGGTGCACCTGCTCAATAACTTCTGTGCACGTGGGTTTGGGATAGGATGGCCCTGCGATCAAGCGAGAATCAAGATAGGCCTTTTTAAAGGCCCGATACTCAATGTCGGCGGGAATAACCCCCGCATTCTTAAAATAGTAATAGAGATCCACCTTATTAAAAGAAAAAAACTCAGCGGGGACTTCTGGCCGGCCCCGCTGTTTTATTGAGAGGAGGTGTTCAAAGCGAAGATCCTTGCGAACAAAGTGATGTTGTGCTTTAAGGAGGGATGCCCGTACGTAGGCCTGCCGTTCCTGACAGATGTGGTGTAAGAGTTGTGCCGTTTGTTGGTAGTGTCCCTGAGGAAAGTATGCCAGGAGTTCGCTTTTATAATTGATGTGTGGGTCTACCACGTCGATTTCCACGGCGGGGATGCCCTGGATGTCATAGGCGGCGCAGGCCTTAAGAAACTCGGGAACACCCCCAAAGGTGTCGTGATCGGTGAGGGCAAGAAGTTCATAGCGACCTTTGCCTGCCCCATAGGCTCGCTGTACAATTTCGGAAGGCCACTGGGTACCATCGGAAAAGCGGGAATGAAAGTGGAGATTTGCTTTCATATAAGAATTATAGCAAATCAACGAAATAAAGAAAGTGTAAGAACCGGTATCTTGTACCGCTGTGGATAGGTGCCCCGGCTCCAGGAAAGGGCCGGGGCTGTTTCTTTTAAGGAAAGATTAGCCTTTCAATATTCTCCGGGCCGCTTCATCCTGGGCGTCCGCCATGTAGGTGATCCCTGTTTCATCGGCGGTTTCGCGGTTAGCCGCTACGATGTCGTCCCGGCTGATGGATGCCAGGTTGAATTTTCGGGCCCCCGCCATAAGCTGCTGGAGACCGCAGGCGAGTTTGTCCGCATAGCCATACATGGCAATGGCGCCATAGGGGATGTTCTTCATTTCTTCGGCCCCTACGATGTTCTTTACGGCTTCCCAGCCGGCGAAAATTTCTTCGGGGTACTGACCGACGAGTTTTACCGATTCGGGCAGTTCTTCCCAGTGCCCCTTGATTTCTGCCCGCCGTTCGGGCTGGAAGACTCCCTGGATATTGGTTCCCAGGAATCCGGGGATCATCATGGCCCGACCCATACAGACCATCTTGGTGAATGGCGCTCCCAGAGCAAGGGCTTTAAAGAGGTGGTCTTCCCGGGCAAAGCCGCCGGCAAAGGCGATATCCGGCACTTTGTGTCCCGCCTGGGCAAGGATAGCACAGTATTCATAGGCCTTGGCATGAAGGATGATGGAAGGTATTCCCCAGTGTTGCATCATGTTCCAGGGGCTCATGCCAGTACCGCCACCGGAACCATCGATGGTAAGGAGATCGAGTTTTGCGTCGGTGGCGAACTTAATCGCCATGGCCAGGGCTTCCATGCCGTAGGCGCCGGTTTTAAGGGAGATGCGCTTAAAGCCGATTTTTCGGAGGTAAGCCACCGCTTCCATAAAGGCTTCCCGTACCTGTTCGGGATTGTTCTGGTCGGTATATCCTAGCCGGCTGTGGCGAGCAAAGGATTTAATCGCCCGACTCTCGTAGGCCTTTACTACCACCGGATCATACGGATCGGGATCGACGATATACCCCCGATCTTTGAGGAACCGGGCATATTCAATGTCCTTTACCTGAATTTCCCCGCCGATGTCTTTGGCTCCCTGTCCCCATTTCAGTTCGATGATAGCGTCGTTCCCGTATTTTTCGATGACATATTGGGCTACCCCGTTGCGGGTGTCTTCCACGTTCATCTGGATGATGATGGCCCCATAGCCCTGATAGTATCGCTTGTAGATGTTTATTCGTCGGTCAAGTTCAGGGGCTACCTTGATCTTGCCATTTTCTATGACCGCCTTTTTATCGATTCCCACCACGTTCTCGCCTACCACAATGGGGATCCCCACCAGGGCGGACCCTACCGCAAAGGAATCCCAGTAATCGGCGGCAATAAAGGTGGAACCCAGGGCTCCCGTCATGATGGGCATGCGGCATTTGGTCTTAATCTCGTTCCCAAAGGAGGTTTCAATATTTACGTTCGGGAAAATCGCATCGTCGGCGGTTTTGGAAAGTCCCGAGGGCATTCCCTTAGTTCCATACAGGTACCCCTGAATTCGCAGGGAATGGTAACCCACCCCTAAGGCAGTGACGTGGTTTGCCCCGGCTGTGGTTAATCCATAATCCCGGGGATACAAAAGCTTTCGGCCCACGAGGCTGGAAAGCCAGGTTTCACACTTCCCTTTACAATCGGCCCGACAGAGGGTACAGAGCCCTGATTCTGCAGGGGTACCCCGATTTACTGTCCCGAGGACATCGTTCGATTTTGGCCATTCAATCATTCTTGTTCCCTCCTGGTCTATCACTCTCCTCCCTGTGCCGCACCATGGTTCTTATTCTTTGCGAGAGAGGATTTTTATGGCATTATATTGCCATATAATTGGTATTATCTTGCCATAATCCATTTTTGTCAACGGTGTTTTTAATGTAACTAAAGGTTCTACAAAATGAAAAAAGAAGCGCTGAGGCCCTTGCGTAATAAGATGCATCTTTTATATGGTAGTTCGCATGAATGGTAGTAATAAAACGAAAATAGAAAGTATTTTGCAGGTCCTCCATAAACTTCAACGGCCCCTTACGGGAAGTCAAATCGCCGAGGTTCTGACATCTCAAGGGGAAGAAATTAGTGAGCGTACCGTCCGTTTGTACCTTCAAAAATGTGATGAGGCGGGGTACACAGAACCGGTGGGGAAGCAGGGACGTACCATAACAGCGAAGGGTATCCAGTATCTGGAAAGCGGGAATATCATTCAGCGTCTTGGGTATATGTCCTCTAAGATTGACCGCATGACCTATGCCATGACCTTTGATCTGGCCCTCCGGAGAGGAACGGTGATAATAAATCTGGCCATTCTGGGTAAAGAGGTGTTTCGGAGTAGGCTTGCCGAGGTCCATCAGGTCTTTGAACAGGGCTATGCCATGGGAACCCTTGTGGGGCTGCTTCGGCCGGGGGATCAACTGGGAAATATGGTTATTCCCCCGGAACATGTGGGGTTCTGTACCGTTTGCTCCGTGACGTTGAATGGGGTGTTGCTAAAACATGGAATTCCCACCCGATCGCTTTTTAGCGGTCTTCTGGAAATAGAAAATCACAGGCCAAGCCGCTTTGTGGAGCTTATTTCGTATGATGGGACCACGGTAGATCCCTTGCAACTGTTTATTAAGGGACGGATGACCGACTATTTGGGGACTATCAGGACCGGGTATGGGAAAATCGGTGCAGGATTCCGGGAAATCCCCGAAGAAAGTTATGAACTAGCCCTGGATCTGGCTGACAAGCTTACCCAGGTGGGATTGGGGGCCTTTATGCACATTGGGCTTCCTTCCCAGGACGTCCTGAACATTCCCGTACAGCAGGGCTGTTGTGGAGTCATTGTTGTCGGCGGCTTGAATCCCCTTGCCATTTTTGAAGAAACCGGTGTGCCGGTCCAGCAGTATGCCCTGGCGGGCCTCATGGAATTCCATCAGCTTTTCCCTTATTACGAACTGAAAAACAAGCTGTGAGAATTTCTTTTTTAATTTAATGAGGCTAAGAGGCAAATATAAATTTATTTGTGCTGAGGTATGGTGGAATTCCCCTCCTGGAAGGCCCCCAGGGTCCCGCCCCCCGCTAGCCTACAGTTCCTCAATCTCTTCCCGGGAAAGGCCGGTAACTCTCATGATAATATCTATAGACACCTGTTCCTGCTTCATCCTGCGGGCGGTCTCCCGGCGTTCTTCTAAACGGCCCTTTTCTTCGCCCAGGGCTATGCCTTCGTTGCGGCCTTCCATAAGGCCTTCTTTAAACCATTCCTGTTCTTTCTTCTTGATGGCAGTGGCTAACATGGTCGGTACCTCCTTA
>NZ_PTQW01000031.1 GCF_004343725.1 Treponema sp. J25 | reverse complement strand
GAAAAATAATGAGGCAGTGCGTCCCCTTGACAAAGGGAGAATCCCTGGAGTATGGTACAAGTCAAGTGAGAGATTAGCTCATCTGGATAGAGCGTCAGCCTCCGGAGCTGAAGGTGGTGGGTTCGAGTCCCGCATCTCTCACTATTTTTTATAGCCCATCACAGACGAGGATCTCCCCTCTTTAGGTATCACAAAACACCCTGGAAGGAACAATGGAACCAATTATTTTAGCATCCGCTTCTCTCCGTCGGCAGGAACTGTGTAAACAGTTGGGCCTACCTTTTAAAATTCTTCCCTCCTACATTGATGAGACTCCCCTGCCGGGATACACGATTCATGAACAAGTACAAAACATCGCTGAGCGAAAAGTCCAGGCCGCCATCAAAACCCTCCAGGGGAGGCTTCCCCTCTGGATCCTTGGGGCCGATACGGTGATCTCCCTGGACAATCGTATCTACGGGAAACCTCGGGATCGGGACGAGGCCCGGGAAATGCTCCAGAGTTTTTCTGGTAAAACCCAGGAGGTCATCACCGCCCTCGCGTTGTATGTGGGTCGAAAGGAACAGATTGTAAGCAGGGTGATAACGAGCTATGTTACTTTTGCTGAACTGAGCCCTTCAGAAATCGAATGGTACCTTGATACGGGTGAATGGCAGGGGGTAGCAGGGGCCTATCAGATCCAGTCCCTTGGGGCCTGTTTTATCTCCGAGATTCGTGGCTCTTACAGTAACATCGTAGGGCTCCCCATTCGAGAATTGTATGTCTTATTACGAGAACAGGGGTACCCCTATGGGGCTGCGCCATCAACGGATTAACAGCAGTCCAATTTCCACAGATGGGGGCCCCTCAGCAATTACAGTCGGATACTACGGCAGAGGGGCCTTTCATAAAAAGGCAGGGTATGCTATAAGGTAAAAAGAAAACAGGGCTGTGAAAAGCCCTGATTTTCATATTTTCCGCCACCGTAGGGTGGTGAGATAGAGAGAAGGAGTCGTTTTGCGGAGGTCTATGGATTCCTCAAAACGAACAAGGGAGGACACTTTGGCAGTGGTCACCATGAAAAGCCTGCTTGAAGCGGGCGTACACTTTGGTCATCAGGTCAAACGCTGGGACCCACGGATGAAGAAGTACATCTTCGCCGAACGGAATGGCATCCATATCATTGACCTGCAGAAGACCATCCAGGCTATTAAGGACGCCTATGAGGCGGTCCGAAAAACGGTGAGTTCTGGAAAGACGGTACTCTTTGTAGGTACCAAGAAGCAGGCCCAACAGGCCATTCAAAAAGAAGCAGAACGGTGTGGCATGTTCTATGTCAACAACCGATGGCTTGGGGGTATGCTCACCAACTTTGCCACCATAAAAAAATCCCTTCTTCGTCTCAAGAAACTTGAGAAGATGGAAGTGGATGGAAGTCTCGAGAACCTGACCAAGAAAGAAATTGCTGCCCTCGCAAAAGAACGAGCCCGGCTTCAGAAAAACCTCGGGGGTATCAAGGAAATGAAGGAACTGCCCGGCATCCTTTTTGTGATTGACACCCGAAAGGAAGCCATTGCCGTGGCAGAAGCCCAGCGGATGGGTATTCCCATTGTAGCGGTGGTAGACACCAACTGTAATCCCGAAGGAATCGACTACCCTATCCCTGGGAATGACGATGCGATTCGGGCCATTACCCTCTTTACCCAGATTATTGCAAATGCGGTCATTGAAGCAGACAACGAGGTAGGACTTAAGATCGTGGAAACCCTGGGTGAAGACGAAGATACGGAGGGGCTCCTTTCCGACGTTTCCATTAAAGAAGAGGATCGGGAAATCGATATCGAATCCTACGATCAAGAAATGGCGTCCACCGCAGGATACGATGAGGATCTGGAAGAAGATGAACTTCCAGTGGATGTAGATAAGGTCTACGAAAAGGAGTAAACCGTGGAGATAAAGGCGTCTGATGTAAAGGCCCTGCGAGAAAAAACCGGCGCAGGGATGATGGAATGTAAGAATGCCCTGCTAGCCTGTGAAGGGGATTTTGCAAAGGCAGAAAAACTCCTCAAAGAAAAGGGGCTTGCGGCGGTAGAAAAGCGGGCCAACCGGGCCACCAATGAAGGAAAGATCTTTGTTAAGGTGGCAGGGAATCGGGCAGTTATCGCAGAGCTTTCCTCTGAAACCGATTTTGTGGCCCGCAACGCCGATTTCATCGCCCTGGGGAACAAGATTGTAGAGGTAGCGCTGGAAAAGGGGTATCAGGAACCCACCGATGAACTCCATGCGATGGTTACCGATCTGGCTACCAAAATTCGAGAAAACATGGGGCTAAAGCGTCTTAAGATGATCACCGCCGCTCCTAATGAATACCTGACCAGCTACATCCATGGGGATGGCTTAATCGGCGTGGTAGTCAAGCTTGCGGCGGACAAACCAGAGGCGCTTCAGACGGAAGCGGTAAAGACCCTCGCATTTGATCTTGCCCTTCACATTGCAGCGTTTAACCCCTATGCCCTCGATAAAAATCATGTGGATCCCGCTCACCTGGCAGAACAGGAAGAAATCTTCCGGAAACAGATGGAAGCGGATGAAAAGATGAAAGGCAAGCCCGCCGCCGTATTCGATAATATCCTGAAAGGTAAGGTTTCCAAGTACCTTGCAGAAATTTGTTTGCTCGATCAGGGCTTTGTGAAGGACGAAAAGGTTTCGGTTGCAAAAGTATTAGAGGAGACAGGCAAAAAAGTGGGGGCCCAGCTCTCCATTAGTGAATACGTCTACTTTAGGGTCGGTCAATAACGTTTCGTCGTACCGGGGAGAACCCAGAGGGTTCTCCCTTTTTCTGGGACCTTTTAGAAGAGGAGATATCTATGCACAGTGCACTAAAAAACGCCGAAGATCGGATGAAAAAAACGATTGCGAGCCTCAAAGACGAGTTTGCCACCCTTCGAACCGGTCGGGCTTCCGCAGCTCTTTTTGAGAAAATCCGTGTGGATTATTATGGTGAAAAGACACCTCTTAACCAGGTAGCAAATATTTCTATTCCGGAAGCGCGACTTATCGTCATTCAGCCCTGGGATAGGAGCCTTATCGGGGAAATCGAAAAGGCTATTCGTACCTCTGAGCTTTCACTTAATCCTTCCAATGATGGTAAGGTGATTCGAATTGCGATTCCCCCGCTTACGGAAGAACGGCGCAAAGAACTGGCCAAACAGGCAAAAAACATGGCAGAGCAGAGCCGTGTGGCTGTTCGGAATATTCGACGGGATGGAAACGAGGAATTAAAAAAGGCCCTTAAAGACGGAGAATTAACGGAAGACGAAGAACAGCGAGCCTCTGAGGAACTCCAGAACCTTACGGACAAATACATTAAAGAAATAAATCATATTCTGGAAGAAAAAGAAAAAGAAATAATGGAAGTATAATGTCAGCTATACACGTTCCACCCCATGTGGGGATCATCATGGATGGGAATGGACGCTGGGCCGTCGCAAGAAATCAAAACCGCACCCGGGGGCACCTGGAGGGGCTTAAGGCGGCGAAGCGGATTGTTGCGGCCGCTCGAGAATTAGGAATTTCCTATCTTACGCTGTACACCTTCTCCACAGAAAACTGGAAACGAACCCAGGATGAGGTTGGGTTCCTTATGGGACTCGTGAAGCAGTATCTCATGAAAGAACTTGACTTTTACGTCCAACACAGTATCCGGATCCGCCATGCGGGGAACCTGGATGGACTCCCTTCCGACATAGCCCAGGAACTCAAAACTGTAGCGGACCTTACCCGTACGTATACCGGCATGACCGTTATCCTTGCCTTTAATTATGGAGGACGAGACGAGATTGTCCGGGCCATTAAAAAAATAGTGAAAGATGGCGTCCCCGAAGAAGCAATCACTGAAAGTCTGGTTCAGAGCTATCTTGATAATCCTGACATTCCTGATCCGGATCTTATTATTCGCACTGCCTCAGAAAAACGGTCGAGTAACTTTCTCCTTTGGGAATCCGCCTATAGTGAATATTATTTTTCTGATAAACTATGGCCCGACTGGGATCGGGAAGATCTCGTCGCCGCCATTGAAGATTATTCAAAGCGACAACGACGGTTTGGTGGCCTATGAATATAAAAAAACTCATAGAACGGCTTCTTATTTTTTTTGTCGGCCTACCCCTCATTGTAGGGATTGTGGTGTTTTTTCCCCATTATCATCACCTGGCAGTGAATTGTATTGTGGTCCTGGTAAGTTCCCTTGGGGCTCTGGAATTCTCGTGGCTGATTTCAAAAAAGCATTATAGCTTACCAACCTGGGAAGCCCTTATCCTGGGAGCCCTCGCTCCGGCGGCAAGCACCCTTTCGGTAAGTTTTGGCGTTCCCGGAGAGATGGTGGCGGCTTCTTTTATTTTTGGTGCCACCTGGCTCATTTCTTCTCGTATTTTTTCTTCACAGAAAGAAATAGAACTCACCATTGATCGTATTACCTCAGGCTTATCGGTAATGATATACCCGGGGCTTTTTCTTATCTGGCTTATCCGACTCACCCTTTTGCCCCATCCCACCGTGGTCTTGCTTACCTTTTTACTCATGGTATTTGGCAATGATTCCCTTGCCTGGGCCATTGGGATGACCCTGGGGAATGGTAATCGGGGCCTTATTCCCGCTAGTCCCAACAAAAGTGTGGCCGGCTTTATCGGAGGGCTCTTAACGTCCCTTGGCATCGGGATAGGGGCGGTTTTGCTTTTTCCTGCAGCCTTTGTTCCTCGAAATCTTCCTTCTCTTGGGGCAGGAGCATTGCTTGGCCTGGGGACAGGAATCATGGCCATTATAGGAGATTTAGCAGAATCGACTATGAAAAGAAGCAGCTCCGTCAAGGATTCAGGGGGGCTTATCCCCGGACGCGGGGGTATCCTGGATTCTATTGATTCCCTGGTACTTGCCGCCCCTGTGTATTACGCTTTATATTGGATACTTTTCTCAATCTAACAGGAAAGTAATGGGATGAACACGGGGGGCAGCCTGCCGAAAAATACGAAACAATCACCCAAGAACAGGGGCTGTTCTTTTTTCAGGAGTAGCTATGAAAAAAAGGGTTGCTATTCTAGGAGCTACCGGCTCCATAGGGAAAAACGCCCTTGATGTAATTAGGGCCCACCCTGATTTTTTTTCGGTGGTTCTTCTTTCGAGCCATCGGGATGAGGAAGGGCTACTGCGGATAGGGAAGGATTTTCCCGATGCGCTTCTTGCTCTTTCTGGGTCTTCTCCTAGTAATTCAAAACGAGCGGCCATTCAATTCTTTGGTCAAGAGGGACTTCTTTCTGCAATTAACGAAAGTCACCCTGATATCGTCGTAAATGGCATTGCTGGAGCTGCGGGTCTCCTCCCTTCTTTAAAAGCCATTGAAGCAGGGGCTACCCTTGCCCTGGCAAACAAGGAAACCCTCGTCATGGCAGGCCCCCTGGTGTTTGATCAGGCCCGCCGTCAGGGAGTGGCCATCCTCCCCGTCGATTCGGAACACTCGGCCCTGTTTCATCTGGTGAATGCCCATGGGAAAGAGCGGGTGGAAGAATTGATTCTTACCGCCTCCGGTGGGCCCTTTCGCAGCTACGCCAAAGAAGAACTAGCCAAAATCACTGCCCAGGAAGCCCTTAATCATCCCACATGGAAAATGGGTGGAAAAATTACTATTGATTCGGCCAGTCTTGCCAATAAGGGCCTTGAAGTTATTGAAGCGGTGCGGCTTTTTGCGATGCCCCCTGAAAAGATCAAAGTGGTGGTTCATCCTCAAAGCATCGTTCATTCCCTTATCCGGCTTTCTGATGGAGCTCTGTATGCCCAATTATCCCAGCCGGATATGCGACTTCCCATTCATAACGCCCTTTTCTGGCCATCCCATGAGCAGAATCCCTTTGGACGGCTTGAAATTCCCTTTGAAACATTAACCTTCGAAGCACCGGATATCCACAAATTCCCCATGCTTTCCCTTGCTTACGAGGCTATTCGTAAGGGAGGGGTGTATCCTGCGGTATATAACGCGGCAAATGAAGTGGCGGTAGAACTCTTTGTGAAGGGGGCCCTCCGGTTCATCGACATTCCTGCCCTTACTGAAGAAATTTTACAGCGAGACTGGATTGGTTGTGACACTAATTTAGATGATATCCTCGATGCTGACCAGAAGGCACGGGATCTTGCATTCACCTTCTCACAAAAAATATCCGAGAAATAAGGAGTGCCTTTTCATGATAGTGAAGATTTTAGTCGGTCTGGTGGGACTCGGAATCGTAGTCTTTGTTCATGAGTTGGGCCACTTCTTAGCGGCCCGGCTTGTGGGAATCGATGTGGAGGCTTTTTCCATCGGGTGGGGAAAACCCCTATGGAAACGGAAAATTGGTCAGGTTGAATATCGAATTGGAGTTTTTCCCGTCGGTGGATACTGCAAAATGAAGGGGGAAGATGAGTTTAAAGAGGCCCTTACCCACGACCTCTCTCACATCCCGCGAGAAACAGGAAGCTTTTATGGAGCCTCTCCCTGGCGAAGAATTATTGTGGCCCTGGCGGGACCCTTTTTTAACGCCCTTTTTGCAGTATGTTTGCTTTCTATAGTGTGGGGTATTGGATTCACTGTCCATACCATGGATAACCGGATTGTGCTCGCTTCTGATATTGACCAAAAAAACGACTATCCGGCAAACCAGGCGGGTCTTAAAACGGGCGATCGCATCACTGCCATAAATGGGAAAACCGTTACCAATGCCCTGGACATTCAGGAGTGGGTTTCCACAAATCCAGGAAAAACCTTGAATTTTACCGTAGAGCGAGAGGGTTCGGTGTTTACCTATCAGATAACACCCCAGCTAGATCCCGCCACAGGGTCTGGGAAAATTGGGATCTACTTCTGGGGGGAACCGCGGATTGCTGCTGTGGCAGCCCACAGTGCTGCGGCTATTGGGGGATTACAAAAAGGGGACCGTATCCTGCAAGCCGCAGGGGAACCGCTTCCCTATTCTGCGGCTCTTTATCGTATACTAAAAAACAAGCCTGAAGTGCTTCCCCTTACTATTGAACGAAATGGAACTATCCTGACAAAAGAACTGGTCCTCTCCTATGATGAAGGAGGGAATCCCAATATAGGCATCAGTTTTGAAGGCCTTCGGTACCGAAAGAGGGCTTCCAATGTAGCAGAAGCCCTGTGGCGGGGAACCACCGAAACGATAAAAACCCTACAGGTTTCTGTAAAAAGTCTCGCGATTCTCTTTAGGGGGGTGGATTTAAGCAAGGCCCTTTCTGGTCCTGTTCGCATTACCTACATGGTAGGAGACGTGGCCACCGAAAGTATCGGCGAAGGGTTTGAAACGGCATTCATATCGGTGGCAAGCTTCCTTGCTCTTATATCTATATCCCTCGCCATCATGAACTTGCTCCCCATTCCTGCCCTCGATGGGGGTCTTTTCGTACTGTTTCTTATCGAGGGAATTTTTCGTAAACCCCTGCATCCAAAACTTGTCTATGCCTTTCAGATGCTTGGGACCTTATTTATTTTCACCCTTTTGATTTTTTCTCTCTTTGGAGATGTGGCATTTTTATTTAAGCAATAAAAGGAGGATCTATGGCGCAGCATCAGATTACCTGTCAATGTGAGTATGTTTTTAATGTGGAAATACCGGAAAAAATTAACCTGGATACAGAAAAAGGTCGCATCGATGAATTGTATCAGGGGACCTTTCTTACGGTGGTGTGTCCTTCCTGTGATACCCGTCTTAAGCCTGAGTTTCCGATTATCATCGAATGGCCCAGTCATCGCCTAAGGCTCCAGGTGATCCCTGAGTTTGATCGTTCCTCCTTTTACCTAAAATACAAAAAGGGAGGGTATCCCCTCATGGAAGATTCAGAACTGGTTATTGGATACCCCGAGGCAATCGATCGAATCATGGTAGTCCATGCAGGACTGGATCCCCTCATCATCGAAGCTATCAAATACTATTTGCTCCTGAAAGCGGATGAGGCGAATCCCCAGGCAGAACTTTCTGCCTGGTTTTCCGGGAAAAACGGCGATCAGCTTGAATTCCATATCCATGGTCTTAAAGCCGATGAAGTAGCGGTTACCATACTTCCCTACCGAATTTATGAAAAAACTCTTACCGAATACGAGACAAACCCGCAGGCAGAACCCTTCCCTTCCCTCCGCTTTGGGCCCTATCTTTCGGTACAGAACCTGCTACGGCCAGAGATAGAGTAAGGGGATTGACACTTTTTGGGGCATCAGGAAGTCTACCGGTCCCCCCCCATAGTACCAAAACGCTCACCGGCTTCTGATGCGGAAGAACGTCCCTGGATACAATGAAGCTTCAGGGCCTGAAAAAACGAAACGCAGCGGCTACCTCCAAAGAGGAAGGGTATTCCCTTAATCGTGGGAGGGGTTTTCCCGCACCCTTTGGATTGCCGCGGCAACGGCCTTTCGGAGACTTTCGGCGTAGGATGCTTCATCCATTGCGTGGGCCGCATACAAAGAACCAAGGAGCGAGACCCGATACAGCGGTTTTACCGCATTTAACGCGAGGGTAGCCATGTCAAGCACACAATCTTCGCAGCGACAAACTGGCTCAGAAAGCGCATCCAGTTGGCGTTCCAGTTCATCAATCACGAGCCGTTCCGCTTCATTTACCAGTTGTTCAAAGTCGTATTGATCTTTAAATCCCATAACAGTATTTTAGGCACTTCGAGTTAAATTTTCAAATTTTGTGTAACTCGGAAGGAATACAATTTCTACGGTACCTACCGGACCATTGCGTTGTTTGGCGACGATAAGTTCCGTGGTAATGGCCCGGGAACGCTCCGCATCGGGGCGTTTTTCCGTTTCCCGTTCCCGATGCAGAAACATCACCACATCCGCATCCTGTTCGATGGAGCCGGACTCCCGAATATCCGACAGGGTTGGCCGTTTCCCCTCCGCATCCCGGCGTACCTGAGAAAGGGCCACGATGGGAATATCCAGTTCCCGGGCCAGACTCTTTAAGGACCGGGAAATTTCTGCAATCTGTTCATGCCGGGGGAGTTGATAGTTTTCAGAGGTAATGAGGGTAAGATAATCGATAAATATGATTTCTACCTTTTGTTGCGCCCGAAGTCGCCGGGCCTGGGCCCGAAGATCCAGGAGCTTCATATTAGGCATGTCCACAACGTACAGAGGAGCATCATAGATACGACCGGCGGCCTCCATCAAACTCTGAAAATCACTGGGTTTGAGCATCCCTGTTCTGATTTTCTCCGACTCTATGCGGGCTTCCGCTGAAATAAGTCGTTGCATCAGGGCCAGGTCCGACATTTCGAGGGTAAAAAAGGCGGTGGGAATTTTCAATTTGATACTCGTATGGGCTGCCATCGTAAGGGCAAGGGCGGTTTTCCCCACCGAAGGTCGGGCTCCGATGATGATAAGCTCCGACTTTTGAAAACCGCTTGTCATGGCATCCAGGTCAGACAGCCCCGAAGGAATACCGGTAAAGGCTTCTTTCGTATAGTAGAGTTTTTCTATAGCCTCGATGGCCTTAGGAATGATTTCCTTTGCACTTTTAAAACTCAGGGTTTGTCGATCATCGGTAAGCTCAAAAATCTGGCGCTGGGCTTCTTCTACCAAAAGGCGAGAATCCTCTCCCTCATCATAGGATTTCGCTGAAATATCCGTCGAAATACGAATAAGGGAGCGCCGAATGGCACAATCTTGCACGAGCCGGGCATAATACTCGATATTCGCACTGGTAGGCACCAGGTTCGGAAGGGATGCCACATAGGCCGCCCCTCCTGCCTGTTCTAATTCTCCTTGCTTTTTTAACTCTTCCGTGACTGTAATGATGTCTGCCTTTTGTCCCTGGTTAAAGAGGTTCAAAATGGCTCGATAGACCCGACGATTCGCATTACTGTAAAAATCGTCGGGTCTGAGGTAGCGGATAGCCGTTGCAATAGCATTTTCATCTAACAGCAGTGCCCCAAGGGTAGCCTGCTCAGCCTCCTCATTATGAGGAGGAATTTTATCTCGCATTGCCACGGCGTACCTACCCCTCTTTATTCAGTTTTTTCCTGGCTCGCCTCAGCAGGAGCCGCCGTATCTCCCGAGGTCTCCTTTGTTTCGGGAGCCCGGGAAGAACGCTGATGGCGCTGCTTGCTGTGGGTTGTCTTGGGTTCTTCGGTTTTTTCCTCTATGTGGGCCTGGACCAGAACCGTAAGTTCTGCCGAAGCATTTTCATAGAGCCGTACCGTAACCTTGTACTTTCCGACACTCTTAATATGATTTCCCGGGACTTCAATCTTTTTCCGTTCAATCTGGAAACCCTGGCGGGCAAGCTCATCCGCAATGGTCTGGTTCGTCACCGCCCCATAGAGTTTTCCGTTAGCCCCTGCCGGCATAGAAAGTACCAGTTCCAGGCTTTCAAGCCGTTCTTTAAGGCTTGCCGCATTCTGCCGTTTTTCCGCCTTCCGTTTTTCAATCTCTTCGCGGCGGGCCTCAAACAGTTTCAGATTTCGCTCGGTATAGGGTAATGCGAGCCCCCGAGGAAACAAATAATTGCGAGCATAGCCCCGGGCTACATCTCGCACATCGCCCTCTTCGCCGAGGGGATGGACATCCTTGTTCAGAATGACCTTCATACAAGCTCCTTATAAATGTTAGGACCCAGAATAGAGAAATTCCCTATTCACATCCCCGGAGTAGAGGATGATCCCGTAGTATAAGGTACCCGCAGGGGTACCCAGGTTTCCGCAATACCCAGAATTATACAAATTCCCAGGGGTATCACGTTAATTCCCGGTATAAAAAGGGCTACTAAAAAAAGGACTGTTCCGAGGGTCCTGAGAAATCCAGGAAAAGCAGGGTGAGAAGACAGGTACACCAATATTCCCATCCCCTGTACCAGATACACAAACCCTCCTACCACAATCCCATTGCCTCCAGCAATCTGGAGTACCGACACGTTAAAAAAGGCCCCCAGCACTAACAAAAGAAGCGAGAGGGACAGTAACCAGATAAACCCTGGGGGTACCGTAAAACGGCCGATAAACACCGCACCCTTGGGAGAGGATGATCGATCAAAAAAACGGGCCAAAAAGTAGTTTACACTTACCAGTATCAGATGCCCTACCAGGGCCCCCCCATACAGCAATAGATACCATATAAAGGTGGCTATTTCCTCTTTTTTTTCGACCAGGCTTTCTCCAAGGGAGGCCTCACCATCGATCGTCGCCGTTTCTTCGTACAGCCTGAGAACCTCCTGAACCACCTGTTGAATAAGGCTTTGCTCTCCTTTCCCAGAAGAAACCTGGAGCAACCCAAGAAAAACCACCGAGCTAATCAGGGCTCCTCCCAGGAAGCGATATAAGGTGCGCACCGACATTCCCGGTAGCACCATCACCACAAAAGATGCCGAAAGAATCCCAAAATAGAGTAATTCCCAATAGAAGGCTGTACTACCTATCGAAAGGGGAAATCCGCCCTTTATGCCTAAGGCCAGGTGCAACAGAGAGGCCACTCCCCAGCTTATCCAACTTACCTTGGGAGAAAAGCGGTATGCCACCACCCCAAAAGGAAGAAGATAAAAGGGACTTAACAGGCCACTTCCCATCAAAAACAGAGAAAGCCCCGCTCCTACAATCGCAATACCCCCTCCCTGTACCACCTTCTGCAGGAAGGGCCGCCACTTTGTATTCATTACTTAGGGTCTCTTTGGCAGGGATTTCGCAAATCACCCCTGCCGTTTAATTATCTGATTAGTCCGCTACAAACGGAAGCAACGCTAAAATACGGGCCCGTTTAATGGCCGTAGAAAGCTCCCGCTGATGTTTTGCACAGGTACCAGTAATACGGCGGGGCAAAATCTTACCCCGTTCTGTGGTATACCGACGAAGGGTATCCGCATCTTTATAATCGATAGCGGCTTTCTGGGCGCAGAATTTGCACACCTTCTTCTTAAAATATATTTTCCCTTTTGGATTCCGCCCGCTTTTATCATCCCCTTCTCGACTGCCCATATCAGCAGCGGGCTCTACTTTTACCTCTTCATTCATCATTTCATCAGCCATGGATTACTCCTTCTCATCTTAGGTACTAGCAATCAACGTAGACAGGCATATCTGGGGACCTTTCAATTTGGGTGATCCGTGCCCCTGTCATACCCATCTTCTTTTCAGTTTAGAATGGAATATCATCGACAAAGGAATCATCCTCAGGGCCGTTCATTGCTGAAGGGCCTCTTCCCTGGGATGCATCCTGGCGGCCCGGAGCGGATGGCGCAGAACCTCCTGCCCCTGTTCCGCCGCCTAACAGTTGAATATTGTTTGCCAAGATTTCCACCCGTGAACGACTTTGACCATCCTGTTCCCATTTATCCTGTCGGAGCTCTCCCTCTACGGCAACTTGCTTTCCCTTTATCAGGTAAGGGGTAAGGGTTTCTCCCTGCCGTCCCCACAGAACAATATCAAAAAAATTAGGTTCATCTACCCATTGTTCTCCATTTTTTCGGCGACGATTGACCGCCAGGGAAAACTTACACACCGCCTGCCCATTCGGAGTATATTTCAGTTCCGCATCCCGGGTAAGCCGTCCAATCAGAATAACATGGTTCACATCGGCCATACTTTTGTTTCCTTATTAATCTACTTTAACAAATAAGTAGCGCACCACATTCTGATTCAGTTTAAAAGCCCTGTCTAAGCCGGTAAGCTGCGCTGGATCCAACTGCAGGTAAAATACTACGTAGCGTCCCCGCTTCCGCTTGTTGATGGGATAGGCAAGATCCCGGTCTCCCATTTCATCGGTTTTTTCGACCGTGGCATGGTGAGCCGCGAGGTCGGCCATAACTTGTTCCCGACCAGATCGATATTGGTCTTCTTCCAGGGGGAAGATGACCGTAAGTTCATAGTGACGCATAGGTCCTCCTTATGGACTCTAGAATGATCCACCCGCCGGGGGTGGATAAAGAGGCGAAGGAAGTATAATCTTGTATAGGTATCCTGTCAAGGTTGTACTTGAGAATACCGATACCTTAGAAGGAAGGGCCTATGATTCAGAAAATACACATAGAAGACACCATTTTTTTTATCAATAGTCTGATTCGGCTGATAGAACAGACAAGCCAGTTGGAAATATCGGCGGATCTTTTTGCAGAACATCTCGTTACTACCATCGACACCATAACGGTCGCCCTCGATCAAATAGGAAACTTTTTGCTTGCCAACGATCGTTTCGTGGACCGGGAAGAACAATTAAAAAATCTTATCGAAACCGACGAATATTTTACGAGGGTTTTAGGTCTGATACTTGAAGGAAACACCCCGATTACCCGATCTCTTATACCCATTAGCGATCGTTTTGTTACCCTCCGCCAACATCGAATAGAGTGGCGCGCCCAATTTCAAAATCAACTGGCCCAACCGCACCTATTCCCAGAAGAAATCCAGGTGGTAAGTTCCGCCGAAATGGAAGAATTATTACGGGGCATGTAAAAGCAGCAAAAGGCCTTCCTGGGAAGTTTTTACTCCCTCCCTATCAACCATAGATACAAACTCCCCTTATAGGGTATGATGAAGGTATGGACAGCTACGAGTATATCATCGTCGGTTCGGGCCCGGCGGGATTGGGAGCCGCCTTTGAACTGGTAAAACGCCGAAAAAGTGCATCGATCCTTCTCATCGATAAGGCTAAGGTTTCTTCCGGGGGCCTGCGAAACGATTGTAAAATGAATTTTACCTATCCTATCGGATTTCCTACCGAGTTCTGGGATCGAGAATTAGCCGAATCATATCTCCACCGGGTTATGGAAATTCTTTCACCACCGGTGATGGAGAAAAAAAATCTTTCATCATATATGTATCGGGCCCAGAAAATTGGGGTAGAACTCCTTGAAATCACCCAGGCTCACCTGGGTACCGATGGGGGGCTCAAACTCATCCAGCATCTTATGGCAGAACTCCAACAAAAAGGAGTAGACATCGCCCTTGAAGAATCCCTTGTAGAGGTGGATGCTTCGTCCCGCATAATAGTGACCAGTAAACGGGAAGCCCGATATGGCTCGCTTCTCGTGGCCCCTGGCCGGGGTGGCTTTGACTTTCTCAGGAACCTTATGAAAAAGCTTGCCATACCCTTCTCTGACAATTCTATCGACGTCGGGATTCGTATAGAAACCCGGGAAGAGCGCTACCCTATTGTGCGGGATTATTATGACCCCAAGTTCCTCTTTCCAGAACGGGTACGGACCTTTTGTACTAATTCCCGCTCTGCCCACGTAGTAAAAGAACGATACGAAACCCACCATGGAGAGGTGTACTACAGCGTAAACGGCCATGCCTGGTCAGAACAACGAGCGCCCAATGGCCTTGTGAATTTTGCCATGCTGCGAACCGTCGATTTTACCGAGCCCCTCGCTTCAGGCCAGGACTTTGCGGAGATGCTCGGCCTCCAGGCAATGCTTGCCGGTGGGGGCAAACCCCTCATGCAACGGGTGGGAGATTTTCGTTTAGGGAAACGTTCCAGTCGGGATACCTTTAACCATGACCTCTATGATTTCGAACCAACCCTTGCGGATTGTACCCCTGGCGATATTAGTCTTGTCATGCCCGCTAAATTCCTCAGGTCCATCTGGAAGGCTCTGAAATTGTTAGATACGATTGTACCGGGGGTGCTTCATCCGAGTACCATAATGTACTATCCCGAAATAAAACTCTACGCCAACAAACCGGTTTTCCAGGACCCCCGTTATTTCCGGGCCCTCCCCCACCTGTATTTGGCCGGCGATGGAGCAGGAACAAGTCGGGGCATCACCGCCGCCTGGGCCAGTGGTATTCGGGTTGCCGACGGTATGCTCGAGGAGGAACAATCATGAGAATTACCGGGGGCTCCCTCTGTGGTCGAAGGATAGCTGTTCCCGATGGCATTATCAGGCCCGCCATGGATAGAATGCGGGAATCGGTGTTTGCCATCCTGGGGGATCTCAGCGGAAAATCATTCCTCGATCTCTTTTCGGGATCAGGAATAATCGCGCTAGAAGCCGCAAGTCGGGGGGCCTCTCCTATCGAAGCGGTAGAAAAGGATCCCCGCAAACGGTCCCAATTACTTCGAAACGTGGCTATTTCTCCGGTGCATATCCATTGTCACTTCATGGCGGTAGAATTATATGTTAAGCGGGCAAAAAATTCCTTCGATGTGATTTTTTGTGATCCCCCCTTCCCCTATGCATATAAAAAAGAGTTGCTAGAAGCCATAAGCACTTCGCCCCTCATGCAGGAGACCAGCCTTTTGCTTATCCACTATCCCCGGGAAGAACAGTTTGAAACGCCGCCGGGAAAGCTCATGCTTACGGACCGTCGACAATACGGGCGATCCCTTGTGGACTTTTATAGCCTACAAAATTAAAGATTTTGGAGTTTTTTGAAAATTTTTCTTGCATTTTCTCCCCTTTGTAGGTTATATTACAGATTAAGAGAGAATAGAGTAAGGTGGCCATTGGATAAAAATAATATATTTGATCGTTTTGGCGATCAGGGATTTATAAAAACCATTGAACGACCTGCCCTGACAGATACCCAAAAGGTTGCCCTGAATCGTAAAGGAAATGATCTTTTTAACAAGGGAAGGATAGAAGAGGCCCGAAAAATATATCTTACCACAGGGTACTCCGATGGGTTACGCCGGGTAGGAGAGTATTACGAGCGACAGGGGAAAATACTAGAGGCCCTCAAGATGTATTGGCTTGCCCCTGACAAAGCAAAGGTAGAACAGCTAAGCGCCAAATTGGCCATACTTATACAAAAATTGCTGCATCAAGAGGAAAAAAGCGATGATGGAAGAACCAGCACAGCTTACCCAGGACATGAATTTTGAAATTCCTGAGGGGCTAAGCCAAAAAGAAAAAGATAAATTTACCGAAATTTCAGAACTTTCCAAAAAAGGGTATCATCTCCTTAAAGAGAATAAGATTCCCGAAGCGGTGGAATGTTTTAAGACTATCCTTGAAAAGGATCCCGACAATAATTACGCCCTGGTAGGGCTTGGAGACGCAGCCCGCAAACGGGGGGCCTTCCGAGATGCGGTGGAATATTACCGTCGTTGTCTTTCCCATCACCCGGGAAATAACTACGCCCTCTTTGGGCTTGCAGACTGTTACAAAGCCTTGAATCAATTCCAGAAGGCTATCGAAATTTGGGAACAATACCTCCTTCATGACGACCGAAACATTACGGTTCTTACCCGGGTGGCGGATGCATACCGCAAGGTGCGGGATTTCCGCAAATCCAAGGCGGTGTACCTGCGGGTCCTGGAAATGGAAGAAAACAACCCCTACGCCCTCATCGGCCTGGGCCATCTCCACTACGACTTTAAAGAATACCGGGATGCCCTGTACTATTGGGAGAAGATGCTGGAACTCCACAAAGACAATGTGGATATTCGGGTCTTAACCTCCATCGGAAACTGTCACCGCAAGCTCAAAACCTTTGCAGAGGGGATTCCCTATTTTGAACGGGCCTTAAAAATGGACCCCTACAATTTCTATGCCCTCTTCGGACTGGCCGACTGTTATCGGGGACTTAACCAGCAATATCGTTCCCTCGAATACTGGAACCGTATCCTGGAACAGGACCCCCGCAACAAGGTCATCCTTACTCGAGCGGGGGATGCCTACCGCAATATGGGGGAACTCGAAAAGGCCCAGGAGTACTACCATCGGGCACTGAACATTGAATTCGATGTGTATGCAGTGTTAGGCCTTGCCATCATCGCAAAAATGCAAGGGAAATATGAGGATGCCATTGAATCCCTGCGAAGGCTCATTCAACAGGACCAAAAAAACTATCGACTCTACCTTGAATTAGCGGATTGTTGGCTTAAAAAGGGCGAAAAAGAGCGAGCCCTAGAGGTTCTTGCGGAATTTCAAAAACTGGGAATCAAGAATGCGGCTATCAACGAATTGTTTGAAAAATTGAAACAGGCCTAAGCAAATCGTAAGCCCATGGAAATTCTCTCAGGTTTAACCCTTCCCGAGCTAACCGCCCTGATGGCCCCCCTGCCCCCCTATCGGGGGCGGCAAATTTTTAAATGGATCGCCCGCGGAGCCGAGAGCTTTGAGGAAATGACGGACCTTCCTTGCTCCCTGCGGGAGGAGCTTGCTTCTCGATTCACCCTTCACGCTACCGAAATAGCCCAACAACTTACGGATAAGGATGGGACTATCAAACTCCAGCTTCGCTGTGCAGACAACTCCCTTGTGGAGGCGGTGCTCCTTCAGGATGGAATGGGAAGAAAGACCGCCTGTATTTCCACCCAGGTAGGCTGTCCTATAGGGTGCCTGTTTTGTAAAACCGGCACCCTCGGTTTTTTCCGTAATCTTTCCCCTTCAGAAATAGTGGACCAGTTTTTTCATCTCCAAAAGGTAGGGGGAACAATATCGAACATCGTGGTGATGGGTATGGGGGAACCCCTCTTGAATCTGGAAGCCCTCCGGAAGGCCATCGATATCTGGACGAGTCCTGAAGGACTTAATCTTTCCCATCGTCGGATTACTATTTCCACCAGTGGTATTGTTCCTGGCATCACAGAACTTGCAGAGAAAGGTCCAGAGGTTCGTCTTGCCGTCTCCCTCACTACCGCGGATCCCCAATTACGAAACCGTCTCATGCCTATTAATCGGACCTATCCACTTGATACACTAAAAGAATCCCTTCTCCTCTATCAACAGAAACAACACCACCGCATTACCCTGGAAGCGGTGCTCCTTAAGGGAATTAACACGAGGCCCCAGGACATACGGGCCCTCCAGGAGTTCTGTCGGAGCCTTAAGGTGATGGTAAATCTTATCCCCTGGAACCCCGTTGAAGGTCTTGGGATGGATGATAAAAATTTTGCAGAACCCGCTCCTGCGGAGGTAGAAAATTTTGCCCGACAGCTAGAAAAAACCGGCATTCCCGTAACTATTCGCTATAAGAAAGGCCGCGGCGTATCCGGCTCGTGCGGACAATTGGGGGCACTTCCCTATCAAACGGAAGCTTGAAGAAAGAAAGAGAAATAAACACTTTCCATCACTTCATGAAAAAAGAAAGGCCCACCTGTCCAATACCGATAAGGGCTCCCAGGATAGCTCCAAAAATGTTAATCCATTGAAATTGACTTGCCATCACATCCAAAACGATCCGTTCCACCTCTTCCATCTCAAGGCTGTTGATCCTCTGGCGTACCACCTCCTTAACATTTAAAGCTCCGAGGATTCCTTCCACCTGCCCCTCAACAAAAGAAAGCAGTGCCGAGGTCAGAACAGTACTCAATCGATCTATATCATCTTCCTTCAGTCCAAGAAGTTCCTGGAGTGAATTATCAAGGAGGGGCTTTTCTCCTCCTTGTATAAAGGCAGTAAGCTTTTCATAGTTTAGCTGAGCCAGAAAGTCTTTTAATTTTTCTTGCAGGGCCGTCCCAACCGACTGAAGATTCCCCAGACCCACCTTTTCCACCAGTTTCCCTACCGGAAGAGAAAGGAGGGGCACCACCAGGGTATACAGGAATGTAGCAATTTGGATACGGTTAGAAGTACTTCCTATGAATTTCGAAAATTCTCTCCGTACATATTCAATTATTACTTTTTTATTTTTTTGATCCGAAAGCATACGTTCCAGTTCTTCAATGAGATCCTGAATGATTTCGGGCATTTTTTCATCCAGGGTCTTATCATACTGGGCAGCGGATAAGAACAGGCGCTGAAAAACATTGAGCCGTAATATGACCCGTTTCAAAAAAGCTCTCCCATGGTGCTCCAGTTTCTTCCGGACCTGTTCGGTTTTAAGCAATCCTATGGCAGCTCCCGTGAGGGGGTCATAAAGGCGTTCAAGCAGTTCTTCCACCTGGCGAATCAGAGTCTCCTGGTGTTGCTCCAAAAGGTTCCAGAAAAAAGTCCGTACCCGCTCTGAACATTCCTCCGCGGTCCAGTGTAACAATTCGGGCACCGTCCGCTCTTCCAGGGACTGTTCCACCGCTTCGATTCCCCGCTGAATCAGGGTCTGAACAGGAGGAGAAAAAAGAATCTTTTGCACAAAAAGAACCACCCCATCCGCCACCGCCGGTTCCTGAGAGGTGGGAGCGTCGGTTTTCTTTCCCAGGGATTGCACAAACTTTGAAAGACTAGCCACATGGACATGCAGCGGGCGAGTCATAAGGGGAAGGGAAAACGTTTTGATGGTGGCAGCTACGGCCGTTTGTATCTCGGGGTGGGCAAGGCGCTGCTGAATAAGGTGGGGAGTAATAAGCTCCCGTTCTACCATCCGCCCAATATTATCGGCCAGTTTCTCCCGTTGACGGGGCAAAATTCCCGGGGTAAAGGGAACACGCCAGCGACCAATATACCAGGGCCTGAGGGGACGAAACAACATTTTAATGGCGATGGCATTGGTTACATACCCAATAATTGCCCCCACCAGGGGAGGAACAATAAAGACAAGGAACCTATTCATGGGTTTTCTTTTCTATCATGAAGCGGGCCTTCTTTTCGGTCGCATATATCGAAAGCTGAGAAGCCCGGACCCATCCACTTTCTTCTGTTCCAATGCGAACCCATACATCAGGACGACCGTTTTCTGTTTTATAGCGCCGTTCGAGAATAGGATACAATTCGTTTTCCCGGATGATTCTTAAAATGATTCCCTCCTTACCCGGTTTGTCCAAAACCTGGGCATAGGGAACAATAACCTGTCCGTATCCAATATATGCTCGAGAAAGGGGCGGATTTTCTGAGGGAACAACGGTGGTTTTGGATGATTCTCCAGAACAAGACCCTAATACCCATACCAGAAAAAGAAACAGTCCACCGACGTTATGTGTTCTTTTCATCATTTTTTCTCCAGGTAGGATACAATAGCCTCTACTATTTTGCCATCCGAATCGGCAAATCGAAGGGTGTTCAGTTCCGGGAGAGAAACCCACCGCACCTGCAAATGTTCATGGAGGGAAGAAGGCTCTCCTGAAAATGTCACTTCATAAGCGTAAAGTTCTCGGGGCACACCATTGTGAACAAAAGAGGTTTTTCCAATCAGAGGACCTACCGTAATAGAAAGCTCAAGCTCTTCCTGAAATTCCCGAACAAGGGCATCTTCATCTCGTTCACCCGCTTCTACTTTACCCCCCGGGAATTCCCAGCGCTCTCCCATGGAACCACCAGCTTTTCGTTGGGCCACAAAAATCTTTCTATCCCGAATAGCAACCCCTGCCACTGAACGCTGAACAGCCACCGGTTCTCCTTCTACTCCATATCACAAGAAAAGCACGGTAGGAAAGAGAAAGTGGGCTACCCCTGCAACGAGCGCACCATACCCTACCCACCGTTTTTTTTGCCAGAGAACTTCTAACTTTTCCGGTTGTTCACCCGCCACGGTGCTATGTCTCTTGTAGTATTCGTACACCAAGAGAATTCCTGAGAGTATTCCGGCCGCGGCTGGAATCAGGTCCCCTATTATAGGGATATCCCCCCGTATAGCGGAAAGCACCTTAAAAAAGCCCACAATAACACTGAGGATGCCTAGAACAAGGCGAACTATTTCATCCTTTGCGTAAGAACGCAATCCCTCCAGTGCAGAAGAACCTTCCGAATCTTCTACCAGAAGGGCATACCCAGCGAGCATATTCGTTAGAACCGATAAGAAATAAAATTGAAGCATAGGCTCTCTTTCTACTCTATAGTAAAAATATCCCTCTGGTCAATCATGATTCTTTTAAAAAAGAAACTTCTGCGGCTCTTCGTCTTCCCTATTGTGAATAACCCAATGGGTTCCCTCCTCCATGCGTATCTTACCCTCTCATTCAGTCATCGAAGGGGCATCAAATAGGTAAGCACCATGATGGTAAGGGACAATATCACAATGGCAAGAAACAGAAAGGCATGGGAACGGCTTGCCGTAAGGGTTTTAAAGAGGCTTGGTTTACCCTGGTTGGAGGAATTCATCAACCGTTGTACCTCAAGGGGTGCCCTTTCTAACCGGCGTGCCCGGGAATAATAAAAGGGAATCTCTTTTTTCTCACTATCCTTCATAAAAAGCCTCCTCGGTAGCTTATCCCTGAGAAAGCCACAAAGAACCTGCCAATTTCCCCACCGCGGCAACTACCGCAGTAGGATCACAGAAACCTTCTTTTTGTACCGTTTTTCCTGCTTCCATAAGAAGCAATCCAGCTATCACCGCGGCCTGGTACGGATCTACTCCTCCAGTTTGCCGTTTTATGCGGGCCATCACCGCCCCCACAAGCCCCGCGAGAACATCCCCCGTTCCTCCCATTGCCAGAACAGGCACAAGGCCATCAATGACGGACCATCGGCCGTCGGGAGCAACAACCCAGAGGATATGGGATTTAAAAAGAATAACCGCCTCTAAGCGGCGAGAAACTTCTTGAAGCAACGGAAGGGGCTGGGAAAGTAGCATTTCCCGAACGATTTTTCCTTGTGGAAAAGAGAGAGGGCTCCGTTCATTAAGCCTTATAAGGAGTTGCTCCATTTCTCCTACATGGGGAGTACAGACCGCCTTCCCCCCATAGGAAAAATTTTCGCACCACCGAAGGGCATCCGCATCAATGACGAGTCCCGTTCCCGCAGGCCGCTCTCTCACCAGTTCTGAAAACAAAGAAGCCCGTTCTGGGCCATTCCCCCAGCCAGGCCCTACTACCATCACGTCCGTAGCTAAGGGGCGCTCCCGGGCCCCCTTCTGAGAGACCACCATGATGCCCCCTGCCCCCGGCGCAACGAGGGGAAGAAGGTGATTATCCACCACAAGTCGCACCAAACCAGAGCCGCCATACTGGGCTCCTCGGGCACTTAAGAGGGGGGCTCCCGTGGTTCCCTCTGCCCCTCCATAAATTTCTACCACCCCTCGTTCATGTTTATAGTTTGTCGGTAGCGAAGCAAGTTTTTTAAGGGACGGAAGGGCCTCTGCAAAGGTCTGGAGCTCTCCCCCCGTAAGAGAATCAAGCAAAGGCGGCGGGAAAATACCAGTAACAGGAAGAATGGTGCCTGCCATTTTTCTTCCTTCGGGGCTAAAAAGACATGCCTTAAGGGGCTCAATCGCTAAGGTATAGTCCGCGCGGACTGCCCCATCAGCGGCTTTCCAGCCATCATAGAGGCCCGACGGAATATCTATCGAAATGATGCACGGAGACTTCCCTGCCTCTCTTTGAGAACGGATTTCATTCACCACATCCACAAGGCTTTGTACCGCTCCACTTATCGGTTGATGTACTCCCGTCCCAAGAAGACCATCAATAATGAACGGGGCTTCCTGGAGGAACTTCGTAATTCTTTCTTTCTCTTCTTCCCAGTGATAGAGGGGACAGCCACAACGGTTTACCACAAAAAGGAGTCGATCCCTTACGCTCTGAGGCGGGTATACCGGGGCTTTACAAAACACCACCGCGCAGGAAGCAGGTGTAAGGGCTCCACAAAACAGCAGGTTTTTGAGTACCACCAATGCATCGGCCCCATTGTTTCCAGACCCGACGAGAACAACAATTTTCTCATCCCCTGTGTGTTCAGTAAAGAAACCCTGCCGTTGGAGTACCTCCCAACAAGCCCGGCCAGCCGCTTCCACCAGCATTTCAGAAGGATACCCCCACCCTTCAATTGCCTCTTGATCGAGAAGACGGGCTTCCTTACTGAGCACCAGCTTCATTTGTACACCACCCCCGTAAGACTATCCGTTCTCCACCATACAATTTTTACCTCATATTCGGTGGCAAGGAGGGCCGAAAGAATACCCTCTGGAGAAAGGGAGAGGGCATTGTAAATGAGTTCATCCCGACTCACTTGAATAAAACTCTGTTTTTGGGTTTTTGATTCCACATCAATCACTAAAAGGCGATACCCTTCTTCTACGGGGATAACGAAAAATACCTTATGACCATTTGCAACCCCCAAAAGGGAATACAGCAATGAAAGGGTTTCTTTTTTATCATTTTCTACCCGTGTTTGTTCGAAGAAAGGAATAACCATGCTTTTTTCATAATTTCCTGTTTCCACATTCATGATCCACAAATAGGAGCCTACTATCTGGATCCCGGTCTTCATTTTGGTGGTCTCATCAAAGAGGTCTGCATAATAATCCACCTTTAGATACACCTGCCGACTATCGGGAGAAACGACGAGGCTATCTATCACCGGGAACCCCTCTATTCCCTTGGGAATCGGGATATCCTGCGAGCGAATAAGAATGATATACCGGCTTTGTCCTTCCTTATCGAACCAATATACATTCCAGCCCTTTTGAAGACGGCATACGACAGCCACATCATCATCCACAGACGTATAAATTCCCGTGATATACGGAAAGGGAGATCCCCCAATACCCTCCTGGCCAAGATATTCAACGAAATTGCCATCCCCATCAAAATGGAGCACCGTAGAATCCAGGAGCACATTATTATTTTGATCGTATACCTGCCGTTCCACGGGTAACTTATCCTCCACATAGATATGGCGACGGGAATCGACGGCGAGGTAGCCATTAGAAATAAGAGGGTACGGAATTGCCCGGCGAGTAACCAGCTGGTGCTCCGCATCCTGTTTTTGTAACGTCAGGGGTGGTGGATTCGTGTCAGGATTGTATATCATGGAAAGCAGATCCCCGTAGGACGTATATCGAACCACCTTGTTTCCTCTATTATCAGAAATATAGAATTGACCATCCCGCATCACCAGACTTGTCTTAAGGGGTCGGCCATCTCCTTCCATGTTCACCAGGTCGATCTGGTTTTCCAATTTTCCAAGATCAAGACGAAAAAGATTTTCCCGTCGTATGGTTTCTACCTTGTTTTTTGAAGCACAGGAAGCAAGTCCCCATCCTAAAAGACAAAAACCTGCGAGTATCACCATTCCTGTTCTTTTAATTTCTCTTCTATTCATGGATGTACCATAGACCGAGTGGAAACCCTTGTCAACCAATGAGGTAGAGGAGAGATGTTGGTACTGTTTCCAGATACCTCCTTTCACCCTCTCACAGGATAGGCCCCGCAGGAATACTCCCATTTTTGTTAGGCCGCCGTATATCCCGCCCATCACTTTTAGGGAGAGGAAGCAGAGCTTAACAACAAACAGACGCTTTTTTCTCCGATTATACCAGGAGCACGTGATAATTTAACAGACATGGTATCCCCCTGGAATTAAGCGGCCCATTGAGCAAATTCAGCTTTTTACGGGACCTGCGGGGATGCCATGTCTGTGTACTTACCATTTACCAGGAGTAAGTCCCTTGCCAAGAGCACAAGAACGGGGTATCTTGTCCCTATGTTGGAAAAGCTTTTTACTGCCCTGTTTGGATCCCAGCATGAACGGGATCTTAAAGCCCTGTTACCGATTCTTCATGCGGTAAATGAAAAAGAAGCTTGGGCGGCTTCACTGCCTGCGGAAGAGTTTAAACGGATGACCGCCCGTTTTAAAGAGCGGTATCAAAATGGAGAAAGTCTGGATTCTATGCTTCCCGAAGCCTTTGCCCTTGCCCGGGAAGCGGCCCGACGGCAATTAGGAGAACGGCCCTACGATGTTCAGGTTTTGGGGTCCATTGTATTGCACCAGGGAAAAATCGTGGAAATGAAGACCGGCGAAGGAAAGACCCTGATGAGTGTGGCCGCCACCTATTTGAATGCCCTCACCGGTAAAGGGGTGCACGTCGTAACGGTAAACGACTACCTGGCAAGCCGGGATGCCCAGTGGATGCGGCCGGTTTTTGAATACCTGGGACTTACGGTAGGGACCATCCTTTCTGATATGGACAATGACCGGCGCCGGCAAAATTATGCCTGCGACATTACCTACGGAACCAATAACGAATTTGGTTTTGATTACCTGCGGGATAACATGCGCTGGGATCTGGAAGGTCGGGTTCAGCGGGGTCATCATTTCTGCGTTATCGATGAAATCGACTCTATCCTTATTGATGAGGCCCGCACCCCCCTTATCATTTCCGGTGCCGCCGAAGATGACACCTACAAGTATTTTGAAGTAGATAAACTCCTGGACACCCTGGAAGAGGTTCGAAAAAAAGAGAACGGGGAGTATCCTGATGAGACCCAGGGCGAAGAAGTCATCGGCGATTATAAGATAAATGAAAAAAACAAGACCGTTTCGTTTACCAATGCGGGGATGAATAAAATCGAAAAGCTCCTGCAAAAACGGGGGCTTATAAAGGGTTCCCTCTTCGATGAAGAAAATTTTGAATACATCCACTACTTTACCCAGGCGCTGCGGGCCCATAAGCTGTTCCATATTGATGTGGATTATGTGGTCCAGGATGGGCAGGTACAAATCGTAGATGAATTTACCGGTCGTATTCTGCACGGCCGCCGCTATTCCGATGGACTTCACCAGGCAATCGAGGCAAAAGAACATATCAAAATAGCTCAACGGAATAGAACCCTCGCCACCATCACCTTTCAAAATTACTTCAGGATGTATGAAAAAATAGCCGGTATGACGGGGACCGCCGACACCGAGGCGGTAGAGTTCAATAAAATATACGGTCTTGATGTGGTGGTTATTCCCACCAACCTGCCGGTAATTCGGATTGACGAAGATGATGTGGTGTATCTTAACGAAACCGATAAATTCAACGCCCTCTGCGACGAAATTGAGGCGGCCCATAAACGGGGACAACCGGTTCTTGTGGGGACCGTCTCTATCGAAAAATCTGAAAAGGTTTCTGCCCTTCTTACCCGGCGTGGAATCCGCCATGAAGTGCTCAATGCAAAAAACCACGCCCGTGAAGCAGTAATCATCGCTGAAGCAGGGGCCAAGGGGGCGGTCACCATAGCAACCAACATGGCCGGACGAGGAACGGACATTAAGCTCGGAGGTAATCCGGAACATCGGGCACGAAAGCGGGCCGGGACCAATGCTACTCCAGAACAATATGCAAAAATATATCAAGAAGAATACGAAAAATGGAAAAAGGATTACGAAGAGGTAAAAAATTTAGGGGGCCTTTACGTCATCGGTACGGAACGGCACGAAAGCCGACGAATTGATAACCAGTTACGGGGACGTTCAGGACGACAGGGAGACCCCGGCCGTTCTAAATTCTTCATTTCCCTCGATGACGATCTCATGCGTCTCTTTGGAGGGGAACGAATAAAGGGTATGATGGCCCGCATGGGTATGGAGGCGGGGGAACCCATCTTCCATCCCTGGCTGAACAAAAGTATTGAGCGGGCCCAGAAAAAGGTGGAGGAGCGAAATTTCGAAATTCGTAAACACCTGTTGGAATATGATGATGTGCTTAATCAGCAACGGAAATTCATCTACGAACAACGGGATGCGATTCTCGCCGACCAGAACCTTATCGAACGGGTCCATAGCGCCACCGAAGACATGGTGCGGGATAGAATCGAGATCTATGCCGATATGGTCCGGCGGGATCCTGCTCAAGCCGCAAAGGAGCTTTCCCAATTTTTACGGGAAAAATTCGGCTACCTGCTCGATCCATCCCTCCAACAGGCCCTGCGGGATAAGCCAGAAGAACTGGCCAGCCGGATTATTCAAGATTTAAAACAAGAACTTATAGAAAAAGAAAATCTGGTAGGAAAAGAAAACCTTAACCTTTTCATTCGCATGCAGTACCTGCAGGCCATCGACCGTAAATGGCTTGACCACCTGGAAAACATGGAGGCCCTTCGGGAGGCGGTGTATCTCCGTAGTTATGGGCAAAAGAATCCCCTTACGGAATACAAGATCGAAGGATTCCAGATTTTCGATACCATGATTGCGGAGATCCGGCAAGAAATTGCAAGTCGGCTCCATCTGGTACGCATCCAGCGGCCAGAAGAACGGGAGACCCGCACCGTTCGGCCCCTAGTGACTATTCAGAATGCAAGCCATGGGAGCATCGGCAGTTTCGGTGGTATGGTAGAAACAGGCGGCAGGGAATCGGTGAGCGGAAACAGGGGAGCATTCCAGTCCGCGGGGCAAAGTGGAGGCTCCGGGCAAGGGGCTACGCTGGGCCGAAGCGCTGGCCCTGCCCGTTCAGAACCGGAGGCTGCCACGGTGGTACGAACCATTCCCAAAGTGGGTCGTAACGATCCGTGTCCCTGTGGAAGCGGGAAAAAGTATAAATACTGCCATGGAAGATAAAAAACAGGGGCCTGCAGGGGCCCCTTCAACTTATCAAGAATTACTTAGCTCAGCGGAGATTTACCCTTCTTTTTATTGTAAGGTGCTATCCTTCCTTTTTAACGAAGGCATCTTTGTAACCCAGCCGTTTCATTTGCTGGAGCAGGGCGGTACTTTCTCCCTGATTCAAGGGGCCCACAAACAATCGATATATCAATTCCCCCTTATTTTCTGAAACCTGTATTACCGCTGGATATCGTGGATTGAGTTTCGCAATGGCCCCTTCAAGGGAAGCGGCACTGCGGAAGGACCCCAACTGGATATAATACGTTCCCCGTTCCAGGGAGCGCACTACCGGCACATGAAGGATTCGCTCGGGAATGGATGCTTTTTTTTCAGATAGAACCTCTGGTACAACTTCTTTCACCGGTCCTTTTACAACCGGCGCTACCGCTTCAGTGCTAGGGGTAGGTATAGCCATTTCGAGAGGAACTTCCTTAATCTCAAGGTTAATCTCCCCTTGCGACTGTTCTTCCTTTGGGGCAGCAAGAGGGGATTCAGGCGGAAGTGTGGCCACCCGAGCAGAGTCAGGAAGCTGCGCCTCCGGTGTATCCAATACGGGTGGTCGTTCCTCTGCCGGCACAAGGACCATCTCCGTTTCTTCTGGTTCGGGAGTAACCGGAGGAGTCGATGGTACCTCTTCTTTTAGAGGGGGCGCTTCTGTAAGTGTTTCCTTTTCCTCTTTTTGAGGGGCCCCTATCGGTTCTTCCTTTTGGGGAGGTTCTTCTGCAATAAGCACCGTCACTTCAGAAGAAGGCTCTTGAGGATAGAGGGTCTCTGCTTTTTGTTCCTGCGGTGGTTGAGCTGCAAGAGCAGGTTCAGGCACCTCCGTGATTTTTCCTTCCTCTGGAGGGAATCCTTCTAGGTGGGCGGTTTCAACATTCTGGGGTGCCATCGGAGTTTCAAAAGCAGAAACGGGGGGCAATGCCTCTTTTTTGTTTTCCGCAAGGGAAGATTCTTGAGCCACCGCTCCCTCATTTTTTTCTTTTTCCTGAGGGACAGGAACTTCTACCAGCGCTTCTGCCTCAGGTACGGTTTCTGCCAGGGATGGCCCCACAGGGGTTTCTTCTGGTTTTTTCTCCGGCAGTGGTTCTTTATTTTCAGCAAGAGATGTCACCGGAGCTTCTTCCTGAATAGGAGATCCGACAATGGAGTCCTCAGGCCTTGCTCGGTTTTGCTCAACAAAAACCGACGGATTGCGATCCGGATCTCGAGGAGCTACCAGTTCCTCATTAAACCGAGAGAAGGCAATGGGGTCTGCGGGCATGCTCATGCGGATCCTCGTGACTACCCGGGGTTTCATTCCCAGGTATTCGGCGGCTTCTTTTGAAACAAGCGCCAAAAGGCCCGCCGTATCCAGTTCCTGTACTACCACAACCCGCAAGGACCGGTTGTTTTCCAGATTCACAATATCTACCAGCGTATTTCGGGGAAAAGAACTTGTCGCAATAAAGTAGCCCTTTTCTGGCAACAGGCCCCCATCGGCCTGGACCGCAGCACCCTCCCACACCGAAGAGGCTGGCAATAGGACAAGAGAGACGACGGCAATACACCCCAAAAGCCATGGCCGTTTCATAGTACTACTCCCATTCATGGTATTTCCTCATCGTTTTCTCAAAAAATCTACCACTTCTAATCCCACATATTGGGCTCGCCGCATATCTTCCTCCACAGAAAGGCCTCGTTCATCTAGAGGATACTCATAATATTTTTCAAATACCTTTTTACCATCTTTTGTAGTAAATATCTGGACTACCACTTCCCGGGGACCTATATAGGAATAATTTTCATCTTTTTTTATTTGTCCGTTTTTCAACTGAAGGTCATCATACTTCATTATACATACAATAAAGAAAGTTGCTCCACCCTCTTTTGCTTGATAGATATCTTGATACAGGGGGCGTTCCTCTACCAGGGTAATGGGGAAACTACTAATGATATGTCCCGCATTAAAAAACACCCCCATGAGGGCCCCTTCCCAGACGGTGGAAGCCTCATACTTTTCCTGTGCCCCTTTCTGTTCTACCACCGCAAGACAAAGAGATTCTCCCCATGCCTGGAGCGGTAGTATCCCCAGGATCACAAAAACGATAAACAGAAATGGTACAGATACACTCTTTCCCCGGCGGAGAAATAACGATTTTTGCACTTCTGGTCCTCCTCTGTATGTATCGACCGATTCTTGTATCAACTAAAGAAGATGAACCATAAGGGATCCGGAACAGGATACAGGAATCCGCTCTTGACATATCGATATTTTTATATAATATTTGCTACTAACAATCATTGATAGAGGCAATTAATAGCATAAAGGAACGACGGACCCTGTTTGTATGAAAGAAAAACTCTGTGCTCTGAAAGAAATCCTCCGGTATGTCACCCGCTTAGAAGAAGATCTTAAGGAAGAATATCATATCACCCTTTCGGAGGCCCTTCTCCTCTGTTGTATTGGCGGGGGCTGCACGGGGAGTGCCCCCCTGCAGGACCAGATAGGTCTCTCACCATCCCGGATTTCCCGTCTCCTGAGTAGTCTTGAACAGAAAGGTTTGATAGAACGAAGCCGGGGAACCCAGGATAAACGGCACTGGTCGAACCAGCCGACGGAAAAAGGCAAAGAATTGTTGGCGGCTTTGCAAGAACGGGGGATAACTATTCCCCCTCAATTGCTTGAAATATTTATCGCCCTCAAGGAGTAGGTTATGGCAAAGTACCTTGTTATCGGTGGTGTCGCGGGAGGTGCCACTGCGGCGGCCCGCTTAAGACGGAACGATGAGCAGGCAGAGATAATCCTGGTTGAACGAGGAGAGTATATCTCCTACGCTAACTGCGGACTTCCCTACTACAGTGGCGGGGTTATTGCAGAACGGGACAAACTCTTCGTTATGACCCCCGAAAAATTCCGGGCCACCTTGAATGTGGATGTCCGGGTTGCTACGGAAGCGACAGTTATTAATCGGCAGAAAAAAACCGTAACGCTGGTGGATAAAAAAACCGGCAGGACCTACGAAGAGTCCTACGACACCCTTATCCTTTCTCCGGGAGCCGAACCGGTACGGCCTCCTATTCCGGGACTTGACCTCGAAGGGATTTTTACCCTCCGTTCTGTTCCCGACGTGGATCGTATCAAAGCGTGGCTCGATCTCCAACATCCCCAGCTTGCGGTGGTTGTGGGTGGAGGCTTTATCGGCCTTGAAATGGCAGAAAATCTTGCCCACCGGGGACTCGGGGTTGCCATTGTGGAGGCCCTGGATCAGGTAATGGCACCGCTGGACTTTGAAATGGCCGCCATCGTTCATCAACATCTTAAAGACAAGGGGCTCGAGTTACGACTGAAAGATGGCGTCAAGGCCTTTGAACGTCGGGGGAGCCGTATCGCAGTCCTTCTGGCTTCGGGGGATGAAATTCTGACCGATATGGTGATCTTTTCGGTAGGCGTACGGCCCGATACAAAGATCGCCCAGGAGGCGGGGCTCGAAACTGTCCCTCCGGGAAAACCCGGTGCAGGGGCCATCATAGTGGATGAATACTTTACCACCAGTGACCAGGCCATTCGGGCCATTGGGGACGCAATTGCCTTCAAACATCCCCTGAGTGGGGAACTCGGGGTGATACCCCTTGCGGGTCCCGCAAACAAACAGGGGCGTTTGGTAGCCGATGCGATTGTATTTGGGAACAAGAAGGTGCGGCCCTGGAAAGGGGCCATTGGAACCGCTGGGGCGAAGATCTTTGATCTTACCGTCGCTACCACCGGAATCAACGAAAAGGTCCTTCAGAGGGTTGGAAAGCCCTATAGTCAGGTTATTGTACATCCAAATCACCATGCGGGATACTATCCTAATGCCCTTCCCCTCACCTTGAAAGTTCTCTTTCATCCAGAGAACGGTGCCATCTACGGCGCCCAGGCGGTCGGCTATGAGGGAGTAGATAAACGGATTGATGCGATTGCGGCCTTTATTCAGAAGGGCGGCACCGTTTTTGACCTCTGCGAATTCGAACACGTCTATGCCCCACCCTATTCCTCCGCCAAGGATCCCATCAACATGGCCGGTTTTGTGGCCGAAAACATCCTGGCCGGCCGCTCTCGGGTCCTTTCCTGGCGACAGTTTGAAGAACAGCGAGCAAAGGGAGCCTTTATCCTTGACGTACGTACGAAAGAAGAATTCGACCTCGGCCATATACCGGGGGCGGTGTGTATCCCCAACACGGAACTTCGCACCCGTCTTTCGGAGGTTCCTAAAGACAGAACGGTCCTCGTCTACTGCGGTGTAGGACTGCGGGGTTACCTGGCCGAACGGATCCTCCGTCAGCATGGATGGACCGACCTTTACAACCTGACGGGGGGATACAAAACCTGGAAGGCCGCCATGGAAAAACAGGACAACCCGGGGGCCCTGGCTCTGTGGAAAGGGAAAACCGCTCAGGTGGGGGATCAAAAAATCACCTACCATGAAGGGACGGGCCTTCCCGAAGGAATCGTAGAACAAAAAAATGTCAAGATTATTACGGTGGACGCCTGTGGTCTCCAGTGTCCGGGCCCCATCATGCGCCTTAAAACAGAGATTGATAAAATCGAACGGGGAAGCCGTATCCTGATTACCGCGACTGACCCTGGTTTTGCCCGGGATGTGCAGTCCTGGACCAATTTAACGGGGAACCTCCTTGTTTCTCTTGAAAACAAAGGAGGAAAAATCGAAGCCCTTATCGAAAAGCAACAGGGGGCCCCCCTTGCATCCGCATCTCGTCCCTTCCTGGGGGGCGATCGACCCCAAGGAACAGTCCCTTCTTCTTCGAGCCCCACGATGGTTCAAACCGCCCAGGGAGCCACCATCATCGTCTTTTCTAACGATTTTGATCGGGCCCTGGCATCCTTTGTTCTGGCCAATGGGGCTGCGGCGGTGGGCAAACCGGTAACCATGTTCTTCACCTTCTGGGGGCTCTCGGTCATCATGAAGCAACAAAAACCCCGGGTTCGCAAGGACCTCATGGGCCGGATGTTTAGCTGGATGCTGCCCAAACATGCGGGGACCCTTTCCCTTTCTAAGATGAATTTTGGGGGTATGGGCCCCTGGATGATGAAAGCCCGCATGAAGGCAAAACAGGTGGATCCACTGGAAGCAATGATTGCCCAGGCCCGGGCCGCGGGGGTGCGCCTAGTGGCATGCCAGATGTCCATGGATATCATGGGGGTTCAGAAAGAAGAACTCCTTGACGGCATCGAAATTGGCGGGGTTGCCACCTACTACGAAGCGGCCAGTAACGCGGGGGTAAATCTCTTTATCTAAATCGCCCGGTAGGCTCTGCCTGCAGGAAACAACCACGGGTCCCTGGATACCCCACTTTTAAAGAAAGGGGGAATATTCGGGGGCCTTTGTTTCTATTTCCTAATCTGAGCGCTCACCCGCGTATCACGTAACCAGGTTTTTCCATTGTTTGGAACATCGATACGAAGAGGCTACATTTATTGAATAAAAAATAAGAAGGGTCTATACTCCCCAGAGGAGCGTTTTCCATGAGCAGGACAACCAAGAGCTGGGATGAGATTAACCAAAAACTAAAAGAAGGAAAGGCCGTGGTCATTACCGCTGAAGAGGCAGCCCAGATGGCCAGTGAAGAAAAACCCGCTAATTTTGTACAAAAAGTAGATGTGGTTACCACCGGAACCTTTGGAGCCATGTGTTCCTCGGGGATGTTTATCAATTTTGGCCATCCGGAACCACCGATTCGGATGGAGCATATTACTATCGAGGGCGTACCGGTCTTCGGCGGCATTGCGGCGGTAGATGCCTACATCGGCGCCACAGAAGTGCATCCAGAGAATCCCCGCTTTGGGGGGGCCCACATCATCCAAAAGCTTATTGAAGGGGAAGAACTCTTCCTCAAAGCCCACGCCAAGGGAACCGACTGTTATCCCCGAAAAGACATTGAAACCTACATCCATCGGGATCGGGTCAACGAGATGATCCTTACCAATCCCCGCAATGCTTATCAAAACTATCCGGCCGCAACGAATTCCAGTCATCGAACCCTGTATACTTATATGGGCACCCTACTTCCTTCTTTCTTGAATATTAATTATTCCACCTCGGGTTGTCTTTCTCCACTTTTAAATGATCCTGAACTCCGTACCATAGGGATTGGGAGCCCCGTTTTTTTAGGTGGCGCCGTAGGATCCGTAGCCTGGAATGGGACCCAATTTAATACCGAGAAACCGACCAACGAACGGGGCATTCCCCTTTCGAACGCCCGAACCCTCATGCTCGTAGGGAATGCTAAAGAAATGTCGAGCCAATGGATCCGGGCAGCCTATTATGAAAAATATGGGGTTACCCTCTACGTGGGAGTGGGCTTTGCTATCCCCGTTCTGGATGAAGATCTGGCCTATCGCGTCATGGTCCGCAACGAAGAAATCCAGACTACTATTTGCGATTATGCCCTCGATGGGCACCCGCCTCTGGGGAACATAAGCTATGCAGAACTCATGTCAGGGACCGTCGAATTCCGGGGGAAAAAGGTGAGGACCGCACCTCTTTCCAGTTATCGCCGAGCCCGAGAACTGGCAGAGACCTTAAAACGCATGGTCCTTTCGGGGGCCTTCCCCCTCATACCTCCAGCACGTCCTCTTCCCCAGCGAAGTACCGTGCAGGGATTACCTATTATCAGAAACCGGAGGACATCCCGATGACCAGTAAATATGTACTTGGATATTCCGCAGAAACCGTAAGCGAACCTATCTTGTGGCGCCTGGTGAAAGATTTTGATATCCGGGTAAACATTCTTCGGGCTGAAATTTCTCCTGGACAAGAGGGAAATCTCCTTGTCGAATTTGGGGTTGAAGAAGAAGAAAAGCTCTCCCGGGCCCTTTCCTGGCTCGAATCGATAGGGGTAAGCTGGGTTAGTGTTTCAAAGCGCCTTTTCTGGGACGAGGATCGATGCATCGACTGTGGCAGCTGTTCGGGGGTATGTTTTTCAGGGGCCATCCTCCTGGACAGAAAAGACTGGAAGCTCCAGGTAAACCGGGACCTTTGTGTGGCCTGCGGAAACTGCGTCAAGGCCTGCCCTATGGGGTGCTTTACCCTTGATTTTGGGGAAGTTTCATAAACCATGAAAAAGGGGGCGGCCTTTCCGATAGGTTCCGGAGTATCATGGTAGCTGAGGCGCCGTCCCAGAGACAGCCTTTGTGCGGTATCCCCCACATACGCCAGGAGGTATCCCCTGTACAGAGAACGATTTTACCGGCATCCCATGGAAGGGAGCCGCTTTTCTTCCCTCACCCTCCAAATAGAAGAAACGGATCTCTGGATTGGCTGGAAGGGAGGAGTCTTCCCTTCCGCGCAGGGAGAGGGGGAATCAGCCCATCCCACAGAAATTGCTGAAAAAGATCCGGTAAGCTGGATGGGGGGTGGCGCCGCTGCGGAAACGGGGGGAACATTTCTTGCACACCCCTTCGAAGAACACCGTGTCCGTCAGCGAGCAACCCATATCGTACAGGCCTTAAGAAGACACATCCAGGAATACAGTGATACACACCCCAATTTTCTTTCCAGCCTGGTTCCCCTTCATTTTGATCCAGAGGCGCCCCCCATTGTGCAACGGATGCTCCAGGCCGGTCAGGCGGCCGGTGTAGGCCCCATGGCGGCGGTAGCCGGAGCTATTGCGGCCATCCTGGGAGAAGACCTTACAAAAGAATTTGCCTTTGATGAATTGGTTATAGAAAACGGCGGAGATTATTGGCTCTGGATTCAGGAGCCGCTGCTTGTGGGAGTGTACGCGGGGCTTTCTTCGCTTTCGGGGAAAATAGCAGTGCGACTACAGCCTTCGGGAAGACCCTGGGGGCTTGCCTGCTCTTCCGGAACCGTAGGGCCTTCCCTGAGCTTTGGCAAAGCCGATGCGGCCATGGTACTGGCCCCCGATGCGGCCGCGGCTGATGCCTGGGCCACCGCCCTGGGGAACCTCCTTAAACGGCAAGAAGATATGGAAGAAGCCCTTTCGTACCTTGCCTCAATGGCCCCTCAGAAAAACCAACCCCAGAAAAACCAGAGGGATGATAAGGAACCTTTATCTCATTTTGAAAGGCCCTCTTCAGCGGCACCGCAAACCCAGAAAAAAGGAGACATCCATGGTGGGCCCCCTTCGTTCTGCACACCTGGAGGGACATCCTCTCTTCTCTTAGAAACACCTTTTGATTGTCTTCCCCAGGGAGCCCTCTGTATCATGGCCGATCATCTTGCCGCATGGGGCAACCTTGAACTGGTTCCCTGGGATGGCTCATGGACAGACTAAGAACTCTTACTATGCCATCATAAGGGCCCCCTACCAGACCTTTTCAGAGAGGACCGTGAAGAGCTGGCACGTCTTGTTTAACCCTGCATCCAGAAAATCGCAGGGATCTTGCCAAAACGAAGGGGGTGTTTTCTCCATTCCCCTATGGTCTTCATCTCAATTCGCTCATCGGTACCCATGATATCCCGGGCAATACAGAGGCGGGTTGTTTCTTCCAGATGGGACACCAGGTACGCCGCAAGCTGGTCGGTCCTGTAGGGGGTCTCTATCCATCCTACCGAAAGGGCCTCTCGACGGGAAAGGCCTTCCAGATACCGAAGTCGTTTAAGGCGGTCCGGTTCTTTAATGGGCAAATAGCCCTCAAACATAAAACGTTGACCATTAAGACCACTGGCCATGAGGGCCTGCACAATCGCCGAGGGACCAGGATGGGGCACCACGGAGATTCCCCGCCGATGGGCAAGGGCCACCAGGGAAGCCCCCGGATCGGCCACACAGGGGAGCCCCGCCTCAGATACGAGGGCCCCCTCCATCCCCTGTACAATAGGATGAAGCAGGGGGTCCAGATCCTCTTCGGTAGAATGCTCGTCAAAACGGGCAAAGTGTTTCCGGGAAAGCTCCTCAGGGGTAAGAAAAGAAGCAAGGAAACGAATCGTAGTCCGTTCCCGCTCACTAATGATGTAAGGTACAGAGCGAAAGACCTCTTTTAGGTATTCCGGCAAAGGGAAGGGACCAGAACTAATCGGAGTAGGTATAAGGTGCAGTACGCCCGCCATAGGGTTCAAGACTATCCTATTTTAGAAATAAGGTCAAAGGTTAGTAAAAAAGAGGTGCCATCCCTTTCTTTTTGCAAAACCTTTTCAAAAAAGGCCGTCTTCCTGCACCATGAGAACAGAGCCATAACCGGCCTATGGGTTCCTTTCTTGAATCCCCCTGAGGGGCTTGTCAAGGGCAGGCAATTCCAGTTTTATTACAGCTATGAGGGCGGAAGAAAAAAAGGCACTCCTTACTCATATTGATTGTATCCTCGATTACCTCGATGGGAGATATCATCGGCCCCACCCAGAATATCCCGTACAGGATGATTCCTTTTTTACCACCCTTACGCTACCACAAGGGCATTCCCCCGCAGAATCCCCCCCACCAAGGGAGCCTTCCCTTCTTCCCCTCGCTGAAGATCTTTCCCTCCCTTCACTAGAAGAAGATAGTCTTGAAAAAATTGCCCAGGAAATTTTCCACTGCCGCCGCTGTCAGCTTGCCCTGGGACGGACCACTACCGTACCAGGAGAAGGGGTACCCCAGCCCATCGTCATGGTAATCGGAGAAGGCCCCGGGGCTGACGAAGACAGAACCGGCCGTCCCTTTGTGGGTCGGGCGGGGCAACTGTTAGATAAAATGCTTGCGGCCATCAATTTGAACCGAGAAACTAACTGCTATATCGCCAATGTGGTAAAATGCCGTCCTCCTAACAATCGAGATCCCCTACCGGGAGAGGTTTCCGCCTGCCGTTCCTATTTAGAACGACAAATCAGGTTACTCCAGCCCCGGGCAATTCTGACGGTGGGCCGTATTTCTGCCCAGACGCTCTTAGAAACCACAGAAGGGATCAGTCACCTGCGAGGGCGTCAACATACATACCGGGGAATTCCCCTCTTTGCCACCTACCATCCCAGCGCTCTTCTGAGAAATGAAGAACTGAAGCGACCTGCCTGGGAAGATCTTAAACTCCTACGGAGTTACCTTACTACTATCGGTGCCTATGGAAATGGCTAGCCCATCTCTTTCAAAGCAGACAAAAACCTCCCCCCTCGCCGACGAGACCCCTTTTAAAGTGCCCTCTGAACAAAAACAAGAGCAGGAAGCCCGCCATCACGACAGCGGGAATCCCGGTACCGCTTCTCAACAAGAACATCCAGCAACGACTTCCCCACCCTTCTTTGTGGAAGTGGTTTTTGACATTCCCCTGCAGAGGACCTTTACCTATCTTCCCGATGATGAACAAAGCGTAGCGGTGGGTAAGCGGGTTATCGCACCCTTTGGACGACAGGAACTCCTCGGCTTTGTGATTGGCACTCCCCCCACTCTCCCCCCCGCTTTACAAGAAGGGAACTTAAAAAAAATTCGTCGGGTCGTCGATGAAGCACCCCTCTACGATGAAGAACACATCGAACTTGCCCGCTGGCTTTCTTCCTACTATCTCTGCAGTCTGGGAGAAGCCCTGGCGGTCATGGTACCTTCGGGAAGACGAGAATCGGCGGCAGAAGCCTTGCTCACCGAAGAGGGCTTCATTCCCCCGGAGACCCTTGTCCTGTCGGAAGAACAGGAGAAAGCCCTTTCGGCAATTTTGAGAAAGCCCGAAATACCCCACTATCTCTATGGCATTACGGGTTCGGGTAAAACAGAGGTGTTTCTCCGGGCCGCAGAAGCAACCCTTGCCGCAGGTAAGTCGGTGATTTACCTGGTCCCCGAAATCGGCCTTACCCATCAATTAGAGGAGGCCCTGCAAAAACGATTCGGTAGCCTTGCTACCACCGTCCATTCCCGCATGACGGGAAGCCAGCGGCTTCGAGAGTGGCTTCGTATGCGGCGGGGCGAAGTCCGCCTCGTGGTGGGCCCCCGGAGTGCGGTCTTTGCTCCCCTTCAAAATCTGGGGCTCATCATCATCGATGAAGAACATGATGGCAGTTACAAATCGGGAAATACTCCCCGCTACCATGCCCGTCAGGTGGCCATGAAACGGTGTGCCATGAAGGGGGCCACCCTGCTCTTGGGGTCCGCCACTCCTTCTGTCGAAGCCTGGAAATTGATGGAAGAAGGTAAGCTCGAACGACACATCCTTACCCGTCGCCTTTCCGGCGGCGCTCCGCCGGAAATACGAATTCTCTCCCTGGAAGGAACAGAAGGCTGTCTTACCCAGGAACTTAAAGAAGAAATTCGCACCACCGCTCGAATGGGACGCCAGACCATTCTCTTTTTGAATCGCCGGGGCTTTGCCTATTTTTATCATTGCAAACACTGTGGATACGAACTGGTGTGCAAACGCTGTTCTGTTTCTCTTACGTATCACAAACACAAAGGAAGGGCCCTCTGTCACTACTGTGGCTATTCGGTCTTGCCACCGTCGGTATGCCCCCAGTGCGGTTCGGTAGAAGCCGGTTTTGTGGGATTCGGGACCGAAATGATCGAAGAAGAGGTGCGTCAAACCTTTCCGGATCTCCGGGTGCGGCGGGTAGATACGGACACCTTAGGGAAAAAGGGAAGCCTTAAAGAAGTGTTTGAGGTGTTTCGAGCAGGGGGCATTGACATCCTCCTGGGAACCCAGATGGTCGCCAAGGGGCTCAATTTTCCGGGGGTCCGCCTTGTAGGGGTAGTTCTTGCGGACACGGCCCTTCACCTTCCCGATTTTCGGGCCGCAGAACGGACCTTTTCTCTTATTGTTCAGGTTGCAGGCCGGGCGGGGCGCTATTTCCCCGATGGGAAAGTCCTGGTCCAGACCTTCCGACCCTCCGATCCCGCCATCAGTCGGGCCTGTGCCATGGACATTACTGGATTTTACGCGGCCGAACTGGCGGTGCGCAAAGAACTCGCCTTTCCGCCCTACACCCGTCTTATCCGTTGTACCATCCGGTCCCGGGACCCCCAGCGGGCCGACCGGGCGGCAGAAACCCTGGCTCACCTTATACACCTCTTCCTCCCCGCCGATGCGGAACTCCTTGGGCCGGCGGACTGCCCCCTTTCGCTTATCGCAGGAAATCACCGACGGCACATTATTCTGCGGGCAAAACAGTTGGGAGGCATCCACGCCGCCGCCCGGTCGGCCCTGGAGCTCTATGAACAAAAACGAGACCCCCGGGTCTACATCGAGGTAGATGTAGACCCGGTGCAACTCTTGTAAGTTCCGGCCCTATCAAGAAAAAGAGTCTCAACCATTCCTCCAGGGAGTCCCTGGGAGCCCCTGGTTAAACAGTCAGACATGGGGAGTCAAAAAAGACACATACCTTTATTTTTGAGAAGAGCCTGCAGCTACCCCCGGGAAAGAAATCCCCTTTATTTTGGCCAGGCCATTTGCATCGCTTACCACAACCCACTGAAGGGAAGCCCCAAAAAGCCAGCGATTCATCGCCCTTGTAATATCCCCCACCGTCACCGCTTCGATCCGTTCGGGGAAACGAAGATAATCCAGGGGATCTCCCGTAAATATAAAGCTCCGTGCAATGAGCCCCGCAATCTGGGCAGAGGTTTTTTGGTTTTCAAAGAGTTGATTAATGTATTTGTTTTTATAGGCCCGTAATCGTTCTGAAAGGGAGGTATACACATACTGATCCGTTTCCGGATCCTTCATTAAAATAAGCTGTTCCTTTTTAAAAAGATTCCAAGCCTCTTCGATATACCGGGGAATTCCCTGTATATCGGTAGCCTTATACACCCACACAATGCCGTAGGGACTCTTTGCCTGATTAAAAATAGTACCCACCGAATAACAGGCCCCATACTGTTCCCGGACAATATTAAAATAAAGATCATCCAGCATATCGATCCCCATGGCGAAGGGCACATAATCGGCATGAGAACGGGGTGGTAGCTGAAAAAAGCCCTGGATATAGGCCACATCTTTACTCGCGGCATGAGGGAAGGTACGCACCTCAGAACCGATGTGATAGGACGCCGAAGGGAAGGTAACGGGATTCTTCGGTAAGGTCCCCACATTCTTTTCAAACCGAGAAACTATATCCTGGGAGGAAACGTTTCCCACCACAATGACTACCAGTCGCTGGGCATTTAAGATTGAACGATGCCATTGTCGAACATCTTCAAGGGTAAGAGATAAAAGGGATTCTCTTGTTCCTGCCGGCAGGCTTTCATAGGCTTCTCCCTGGAAAAGCGTTTCGATTCCCTTGCGTCTTCCAAAGCGATCGGGATCCCCTGCCTCTTCTTCCAGAGCTTGAAGGGCCTCGTTCCGAACAAGCTCAAATTGTTCCTGCGTAAAAAGAGGATGGAGGAACCCATCAATATACATATCAAAAAGAGTAGGAAGATACTGGTCGATACAGATGAGATCATAACTTGCATAATCTAACTGGCTATCAAACGACAAAGAAGCGGAGGTTCGATACAGGGTGTCAAGGATGCCCTCGTAGGGATATCGTTCTGAGCCGCGGGAAAGGAGGGCAAGTCCCACTTTCTCAAGACCTGCTTTTTGGGGAGGAATGAGGGAACTTCCCCCTCGAATAAGGATTTTAAGCGTAACAACACGACCGGGGGCATTTCCTTTTATGACAAGGGGAATTCCATTGGATAAGGTCCGCTGGGTAAAATCTTTCTGGTTTTGCGTATAAAAAGCCTCATATCCTGAGGAGACCTCTTTCACCGTCCCCTGGCGATCCCCTGGAGTTGCACAGGACCCCCACAAAAAAAGGACCATAAGAGCCAGATAAACGAAAGCCGAATAACCGTATCGTAATAGTTTGTGCTGTTTCATATATCTCTCCCCTTTTTCTTATTTCCACCAAAAGGCTTTGTCTTCGGTGATGACGGTAAAACCATCGCTTTCTAATCGTTTTTTCTCCTGCTCATACACCGATGGATGAATCCGCAGCGTAATAAGGGGGGCCGTTCCCAGAAGATACTGTTGTACATACCGGCTTACCGCTTCTTTTGTGGTGGAACGGAGATTCTTCATGTACGAAAAGTAGTAGTCCGTAGAAGCCGAGGCCCACCAGAATCGAAGGTTCCGAAGGAAACCCTCTACCGTCTCTTGTTCCAAAATTTGTTGATTTTCGAGGACCTGCTTTACCAGTTCAAATTCTTCTGCGGAGAAATAGGCAGGGTCCTGAACCATGGCTGGAATTTCCTGCTGAGAAAGCAGTTCATACAGGGATCGCACTTTCTGGCTAAAGGGTCGTTCATCCCTTAAAAGATAGGCCCAAAAAACGATTTGTCCCCCATCCCGCTGGGTCCAATACCAGGCCCCCGTATACCGGGGATCAGGGATGCCCAGGTTAGCTTGAATAAGACGGGTCTTGTATCGACCCGCAGGATTATCCAAAAGGGTTCCCCAGACATCGGCACCATAGGTAGCATTGGTATCCCGCTGAACATCGGGGCCCCGATAGTAGATACTGACTACCCCAATCCGGGGATTTACCGTACTATCGGGGTACACAAGGAAGAGGGGTTTCTGGAAGGGTTTATCTACCTGGGGGGAAAGCGCCGTGGCCCAGGGGTCCGGGGCAGCTTTCCAGCTACCGTAGATCTCTTTCACCAGTGCCAGGGTTTTGACAGGGTCAATATCTCCCCCAATAAAAAGGGCCGCATTGTTAGGAACATAATAGGTGTTTTTGATACGAAGCAGGTCATCTCGAGTACAGGAACGAACATTTTCCACCGTTCCCCGGGGATCCCGCCGCCAGGGATAGCGCGGAAAAAGATGCTTATCCACTGCAGCTTGAAAGATCTGGTCAGGATCCGAAAAATCACCGGTAATTTCGCTGATCACCACCCCTTTTTCTCGCTCTATTTCTTCCTCTTTAAGGAGGGGTTCTCGAATCGCAAAGGACCAGAACTCAAGACCCTCCCGAATCATATGGGAAGGAACGGTAAAATAATAGTTTACGTACTCCGAGCCGGTAGAACCATTCCATTGAGACACCCCAAGATCAAGATAGGCGGTTTGCACCGCCGCTGCGGTGGGATATCGAGAATTCCCCTTAAACATCAGGTGCTCGTAAAAATGAAAGAGCCCTGCGGTCCGCTCATCCTGAGTAATACCCCCACAACGAAAGGCAATCTCAATATACACCAGGGGTGTACTGTGGTTTTCATACAAAAACACCTCAAGCCCATTATCGAGTACCTGGCGGGAAAAACCGCGGGGAGTTCCTTCAGGGATTTCTGACCAAAGAAGGGGAGCCCAGATACTTCCTACCATCACCATCAGTACCAGGGGCCACCGACGAATTCCAACCTTCATGAATACCTCCTCCTAAAAATCATACAAAACTAGTCATATTGTAAACTTTTTTCCTTTTTTTTATCCAGCCATGTAGTATAATTTTGAGTAGGGAGGAGAACGTGATGAAACAGACGATACGACACAGCCTGACCCTCTTGGTGTTGGGAGGAATTTTTTCTATTCTTCCCCTGCAGGCGGAGAACGCAAATGCTCCGGCATTCACCTTTCAATTGGGCCTTGGCACAGAAATACTACCCATAGATCCCACTGCCCCTTTAACGGCAGAAAACCAGGCAACCTACAATAAGCTTACCCTAAAACCTGACATTGCCCTGGGAAAATTCGGTATTGGCCTCGATCTCACTATACACTTTAATATTAAGCCTGGTCCCGGTGGAACCGCCGTCGAAATATACGAACCCGACTGGAACTGGCAAAAGGCGGGAAAAAACTTCTTCGAACTGTACCTTCCCAAAATTGCCTATATCAGGTATGCCGAAAAGGGAGAACCTCTTTTTGTAAAACTTGGCTCCTTCGACGATGGGACATTGGGGAACGGTTTCATTATGGGCAATTATTCCAATACCCGCTTCTTACCCGCTACCCGCATTTTTGGGGCCGCCCTCGACATAGATGGCGTACTTTTCAATTTCCCCTATGTGGGAATTGAAACCTTTGTGGGGAACCTGGCCAATTTTGATGTGGTGGGAAGCCGTTTGTATGTCCGTCCCCTGTATCCTTTCGATCTACCCATTCTAAAACAGATGCAAGTAGGGGTTACCGTAGCAGCCGACCGGGATCCTCTGCGCTATGCGGATTCTACTTTTGTGAGCACCTATAACTTAAGCAACGAAACGGTGGTTATCTGGGGGCTCGATACCCGGGTTCCCATTGTGAATACCTCCCTGGTAAGCCTGGCGGCCTTTTCGGATCTGGTCTTCCAACCCCGCAGTCGCTGGGGTTCCATGCTCGGTATGGGAGGTAAACTCTTTGGTTTTATGACCTACGGCGCGCAGTTGAGACTCTTAGGCCCCGATTTTATCCCTACGTATTTTGATAGTTCCTATGACCTTTTCCGCCACATTAAATACGCCTCCCTTACCGGTGATCCCTCTGGCGATATATATACCGGCTGGCTTGCGAGCATGGGGTTCTCCCTTATGGATGAACTGGTTGTGTTCAACGCAAGCCTGGATGGGCCATTTAAGGCGCTTCCCACAACCCTTACGGATACGGCTATCACCGATTTTCCCCATCTACGGATGATTGCCCGGCTCGGGGAAGGGCTTCTGGCAGGATTCTCTTTTGATGCGCTCTACGAAAAGTATTATCTTGGAGCCCCCACACCTAAAGGAACAGGGAACTTTTTCAAGGATCTGGTAGATCCTGAAAATGCGGTCATAAGTGCTAAAATAAACTATAGAACAGGACCGGCGATTCTTTCGCTGGTGTATAATTTGCGCTACGATCCGGGAACGGATTCGTATGTGGTGACGTCGAGCTTGATGACGACGGTCCAGTTCTAGGAGGCGAACGATGAAAAAAGCCTGGATACGGCATATATTCCTTTTTATAGCTATCTTCAGCAGTGTCACGATGGTGTGGGCCCAGGGGGGACCAAAGGCCCTTTTAGTATACGCCGACGATGAATCGGCCCTCACGGTTATTACTAAAGAAGGCACACCCCGCGCTGCCATGATGGGTGACACCATTCAAGTGGGTGAGACGATTAGAACGGGAAAAACTACCGCGGAACTTCAGCTTGATCCCAATGGCAGTATTATTAAGCTTTCCCGGAATACCACCTTTAAGATTGAAGCCCTGGCGAGTGGAGGGGGCCAGGACACCAACCGAATGTCCCTCGCGGCCGGTAAAATCAGAACGGTGGCCGCAAAGGTAACGGGTAAAGAAAGATACGAAATCCGCACCCCCACCGCAGTTTGTGGCGTGCGGGGAACAGACTTTAGCATGGTGGTAGAGGAAGGCAAACGGGATGCGGTCTATGTCCAACGGGGCCTGGTAGAGTTTGCCCGCACAAGCGGTGGAGCTGTTCAATCGGTCCTGGTTGGGGCCGGCCAATTTGTGGATGTCTTTGGTGCTGCCTTTCTTCCCGTTCCCTTTACGATGGACCAATTTACCCAGGAATTCCAGGACCTCGTGAATTTCATCAGGCTTAATCCTGAAACAGTGCCCCAAGCAGAGGCACCGGCAGCCCAAACGAGTGAAGATTCCCCCAAAAATACAGAAGCAGCGGTTCTTCCTCCTTCTGCAGAGACGGCTGCTCCTTCAGAGGGGAAAGAAAAGCCAAGGGCCACCGAATCTAAATTGATGGGATGGCTCGGGGACATGCTGGGCTTTGAGATTGGTTCGGTTGCTATTGATGGGAAAACCTATTCCAAGGCGGTGATACAACCGGTATTCTCCCTTGGCAAATTAAAGATGGCCCTGTACCTGCCGGTTATTTATACCAACGACCTCTTTAATCCTTCTACCTGGTACCATCCTGCAGGAAACAATGAATGGTCCTTCGGAAGTGAATACTGGGCAAGCAACCCCGGCGAAGGAGCCCTGGACGCCCTCCAGGACCTGACCCTTAAGATTCGATACATTGAATATGGGGATCCCCTGGTGGACAATCTTTACTTTAAAGTAGGGAACCTTTCTTCCATGACCCTGGGGCATGGGATCCTCATGCGGAACTTTGCCAATGATGCAGACTTCCCATCGGTACGGCGGGTTGGGCTGAATGCAGGTTATGATGCAGGCCCCTGGGCTCTGGAAGGGGCAATCAACGATATCGGTAGACCGGAGATCTTTGGAACCCGCGTAAAGCTTGCTCAGTATTTCGGCATAACCTTTGTGGCGGATATTAATCCGGCTTCTGCCATGAGCAAGGCAGATCAGGATGCCCTCGGGAATCCGATGCTGTTGGGTGGGGCCCTGGATATTGATGTGCCGATTCTTAAAATGGATTGGCTTGCGCTGCGGGCCTTTGCGGATGTGGCTGCGGTGGCCCCTTACACAAGGACCGAAGTAGCGGGACTTGAAACGGGTTTGCAATACAAAACCATCTATGATCCCGACCGGGGCAGTGGGTTTGACGCTCTCCAGAACTATGGCTTCATGACCGGTTTTATGGGACGGGTCCTCTTTATCGACTGGAGACTGGAATATCGATTCTACCGGGGCGCCTTTAGACCTTCGTTGTTCGATGGAACCTACGAACGAAATCGGGCCCAGTATGCGGTAGATTTCATAAACCTCGCCCAGAATCCGGTGAGCCAGGAGGCAACCATCAACGGGATCTACGGAGAGGCAGGCTTCTCCCTCATAAAGGACAAGATCACCATGACGGTGGGGTATCTTATGCCCTGGTCACCCACCGGAGATGTTTCCTTTGTGGATGCAAGCAAGGAAGACTATATCAAGGCGGTACTGACAATAAAACGAGGACTCATTCCCATCTATGATGTGTATGGTTCTATCAGTTATGAACGGACCGGCTTTGTGTATGCCCTTGCGAAGGGACAAAATCTCTTTGATACCAACACCATCTTTAAAGGAGAGGTGGTGGTCCCCATTGCACCGACGGTGGATCTGGCGTTTATCCTTGCCAACAATGCCCTTCGAAACGAAACCCTTTCGATTACCAATCCTACCTATACTAGTGGTCCAACCCTCACTATCGAAACACGGGTGCACTTTTAATTACTGCAAATAGAATAAAAAGTATGAGGGTGCTCCGGATTTTCCCGGGCACCCTTTGTTGTATGTTCAGTCCAACAAAAAATATCGGAGACCACCGCATAGCAGAAACAAACGGAATCCGTACCCTATTATAAAAACCCTTCCGTTGCCTAGAGGTCATGCTCTGTGCTATGCTCATGGCATGATGTACTACACCATCCAGGTACGAACCAAGGGAGAAGAAAAATTCATCCAGACCTTTACCAGCAGACATCCCGATACTCCCCTGTCTTTTCACTTCCCCCGCCGTCGTCTCACCATTCGACGCATGGGGAAATTATACACCGAACTGGCCCCTATCTTTCCGGGTTATATATTTATCCAAACAGAGACAGCCTTTTCCCCTCTCCTCTATTGGGAACTCCGCAAAACCGAAGGGTTTTATCGTTTTCTCCGATCTAACTCAGAACCTACTCCCCTTTCAGGAAAGGATCTCGAAACGGTCCTTCATTTTATTCGCCTCGGTCCCATCGCAGAAAAATCCATCGTCTATTTTGATGAACAGGATCGGATCGTGATTACCGAAGGTCCCCTCAAAGGACTCGAGGGATCCATCGTAAAGGTCGATAAAAGAAAAGGGAGGGCGAAGGTCAAGCTAGATCTCTACAATGATTCCTTTACTATTGATCTAGCCTTTACGGTGATTACTCGAGCGTAATCGGCACCGCAGTTTGGGGTACCTTCGCAACAAGGATGAACGGAAATCTAACGCGACGACTGTATATTATCGGAGCAGGATTTGCGGGTCAGAACCTGGCCCGGGAAATCCAGTCTAAAGGGATATTTGGGAAAGTAGTTGCCTTTTTAGACGACGACCCAGAAAAGATTGGGAAAACCATCGAAGGAGTTCCTGTCCTCGGCCCCATTAAGGACGTGGCCCAACTCCTGAGGATGAACCCCGCCGACGAGGCCATCATTGCCATTCCCAGTGCCTCCCGAGAATACCTCCGGGAACTGTACGGGATCCTCAAAAAAGCGGGTTTCGAAAAAATCCGTATCCTGCCAGCCATCGCCCAAATCATCGAAGGGGATGCCCACCTTATCCAGACCCGGACCATCGATCCCCAGGACTTATTGGGAAGAACCCCGGTGGTCATCGGTCTTAAAGAAAGCCTCAAGTACCTCCGGGGCAAGCGTGTCCTGGTTACTGGCGCGGGGGGATCCATCGGGAGCGAAATTTGCCGGCAGCTCCTTTCGGGAGGAGCCCAGCGGCTGTATCTGTTTGGGCACGGTGAGAATTCAATCTACCAGATCGATCGGGAGTTGCGTCTTTTGCAAGAAGAAGGGGTGGGAGAAAAGGCCACCATTGTTCCCATCATTGGGGACCTAAAAGATCGGGCCTACATGGACTACATCATAGAGAAAACCCGGACCGACGTCATTTTTCACTGCGCGGCCTATAAACATGTACCTCTCATGGAAGAAAATCCCGTGGCGGCCATCGAAAATAACGTGTTTGGGACTGAAAATTTGCTCCACGCCGCCCTCCGTCATGGGGTAAAACGCTTCGTTCTTATTTCCACCGACAAAGCGGTACATCCCGTATCGGTCTATGGGGCATCAAAATTTCTCTCTGAACAATTGGTGCTCCAGGCGGCCCGTACAGGTTCCCCAGGGAGCTACATGGTGGTTCGTTTTGGCAATGTCCTGGGGTCCCGGGGGTCTATCATGCCCCTCTTTCAGAAACAGATTGAAAAAGGGGGTCCCGTCACGGTAACCCACCCTGAAGCAAAACGGTACTTCATGACCATTCCCGAAGCCTGCTCGTTGGTTTTAAAAGCCGGCGGGGTCGGAGAAAACGGGAAATTGTATCTCCTTGATATGGGAGAGCCCATTCGTATAAAAGACCTGGCGGAACAGATGATTCGTTTCTATGGCTATGAACCAGACCGGGACATTAAAATTGTGTATATCGGGTTACGGGCGGGAGAGCGTCTGGATGAACACCTCTGGAGTGATGAGGAAGTGCCGGTAGATACCGAATACCCCCGCATCAAACGGGTAGAACGGACGCAAACCCCTCCCTTTTCTCTTCCGGAGATCCTCGAGGCCCTGCGGCCCATCTGCTTTTTTGATCCCGCCCAACCTTCGCTCTATCGGGATCGGCAAAAGCTCCGTCAGGTATTGCACGAAGCAATCCCCACGGTTATGATGCCATAGTATATGAATACGAAAAAAGATCTTTCTAACGAGCCGCTCCCCTTTGCTCGCCCCTCCATCGGACCAGAGGAAGAGGCGGCGGTGCTCCGGGTGCTTCGTTCAGGCTGGCTTACCACCGGGAAAGAGACCCTGGCTTTTGAACAAGAATTCGCCTCCTTTTTGCAAAGAAAAGAAAAGGGGGGCTCGGCCCCTGCCTGTTCGCATACCGCCCTGGCGGTTAATTCTGCCACCAGCGGCCTCCATCTGGCCCTCGAAGCCTGTGGAGTCGGACCGGGGGATCTCGTTTTTGTGCCCACCTATACTTTTACCGCCACTGCCGAAGTTGTTCGGTACCTTGGAGCGGAAGTAGTTTTTGTCGATGTAATCCCCGGTACCTACCTTATGGATCCCCGGGCCCTGGAAGAAAGCCTTGAGCGAATCAACAAAGGAAAGGGCCCCTACGAATTGCTGCGGGAAGGACAGGCAGTCACTGAGGGCCCCCGTGGGAGACCCCGGGCAGTGATTCCCGTTCATTTTGGCGGCCTAGGCTGTGATATGGGAAGCATTCGCTCCATCGCCCGGAAGTATAATCTTACGGTCATCGAAGATGCGGCCCATGCGTTCCCTTCGCTCCTCCCTGACGGTTCTTTTCTGGGAACCCTCGGGGATGCAGGGGTCTTTTCCTTTTATGCGACCAAAACCATTACCACCGGCGAAGGAGGCATGGTTGTAACAGGCAAGCCAGAGCTTGCCCAGCGAATATCGATCATGCGCTCCCATGGAATCGATCGATCCGTATGGCATCGCTACACCGATACGAAAGCATCCTGGCAATACGACGTGGTAGCACCGGGTTATAAGTACAATCTTCCTGATATCCTTGCCGCCATTGGTCGGGTCCAATTACAGCGGGCCTGGGAACTCCTTGACCGACGACGGTACATTGCCCATCGATATACAGAAGCTTTCAGAGACCTTCCCTTTGTGATCATCCCCCCCGACGGTCCAGAAAACGCCTGGCACCTGTATCCCCTCCGCCTGGCAGGGACGATAGGCCTCCAAAAACGGGACGAGATGATTCAACGATTACAAGAACAGGGGATTGGTGTATCGGTCCATTTTATCCCCCTTCATACCATGCGATACTATGCGGAAACCTATCATCTTCTTCCTTCCGATTTTCCCTATGCGATGGATAGTTTCAAGCGGACCATTTCTCTTCCTATCTGGCCGGACATGTCGGACCAGGATATCGATCGGGTAATTATCACGGTGAAAAAGGCGGGAGAAGAACTTTTTCGCTAACTCTTTAAGGAGCAAAGGAAGCGGTGTTCTATGAATGAAGGAAGCCCTCCTTATATTGATGAGATTATCCTCCACGGAATGTACCAGGCTATCCTCGTAGGGGCTCCAGTGGCAGCAGGGCAGGTCACCGACATTCGCCTTCCTAAGTTACCACCCAACTATAGCTTTATTGGACCCGATGATATTCCGGGCCACAAAGTACTTTCTATCGGGAACACCGAGGTTCCTTTGTTTGCTGAGGAAGAGATTCTTTATAGCGGACAACCGGTAGGAATTCTCGTAGGCCCTACCTTAAAAAAACTATATGAGCTTCGCCAGGACATACAAGTACAGGTACAGCCCCGAGAGCCCTATTATGGAAGCACTTCTATCTCCTCCGAATATGTTCGAGATAAATTTCGTTCCCTAAAAGGAGAACCAGAAGAGGTATTTAAAAAAGCACCGGTCATTCTTGAAAAATCCTATACGATACAGCCCCTGTATCCCTGGACATCGGAACCCCTCGGAGCCCTTGCAGAATATGAATACGATAAATTACGCATTCGACTCCCAACTCAATGGCCCTTCCTGGTGCGAGATTCAGTTGCCCAGGTGTTAAGGGCCCATAGTCGGGATATTGTGATAGAACCATCAAAACTAGGGAATCATGGGAATCTTAAATTGTGGTACCCCGCCCTGCTTGCCTGTTATGTGGCCCTCGCCACCCGACTATTCAAAAAACCAGTCCGACTCATTCTTGAAAAATGGGAAGAAATTGGGAGGGCCTTTGCGACTCCCCTTGTAAAAACGACGATTCGTTCTGCCCATAGCCGAAATGGGGATATCCTTGCCCTGGAAGTACAGGGAGTAGTCCACGCTGGGGCATATATGCCCTTTTTATCGGAATACCTGGAGATGTTTGGGAAAGGGATTCAGGGGACCTATGCCATAGAACATCAGCGGATTGAGCTGTACGGTATTACTACTAATCGCCCCCCCGCTCACCTCCCAGAAGATGGGGGCTTTGCAGCGGGAGTTTTCTGTATCGAACAACATATGGCCATGGTAGGCCGGCATTTCGACCGTAACCCCGTGGAACTGTACCATACCGGAAGTACGGGAACACACTCCGCAGGCCAGGAACGGAGCCCCCTTTTTTCTCATATCGATACGGTATGCACTATGAGCGATTTTCATCGCAAATGGGTTTCCTTTGAACTTCTTGCCCGGGGTCGGAAACACCGTTCTACCCAGGAAGGGTTCTTTTCCCAGGAAGAACGGCCTCTGCGAGGGATTGGAGTAAGCTATTCTTATCAACCCGCAGGAGAGTTTTTTGAGTTTTTTTCAATTCCCTCTATTTCGGTGGTAGTCACCCTGCAGAAAGATGGACAGCTTATCATAACAACCAGTGCCCAATCGGCATTCATGAATTGGCAGCTCTTATGGGCCCAACTGGCGGGAGAAATTCTTACCATCCCCCTTTCCAAAATTGTTTTTACTCCCCTTAGAACCGACATGGTCCCCGACTCAGGTCCTACCGTAAGTTCCAGCATGGTGATTATAACCCGTTTACTCATACAGGCCTTTGAAAACATCCGGAAAAAACGGTTCCGGAATCCCCTCCCTATCCGGGAAGAAAAGACCCTTCGTTGCACTCCCCGAAGCAAGACATCCCTTCTTTCTAAGTTTCAAAGCACCGCTTCCTGTGTAGTAGAAGTGGAAGTTAATCCTGTCACCTTTTTCCCTTTAATAAAAGGGGTATGGTTTTCTATCGATGGGGGAACCATTCTTTCAGAAATCATGGCAAAACGTTCCATCGAACAGGCGACCAGAAAGGTTATAAGCTACCTCATGCAAGACCCTATTCTTTTTTCCCCAGAGGGAACAGTTTCTTCCCCTGGAACCTATTATCGACCACCAGAACTTTCCGATTTTCCCATTACGATTGATTTTTCCTGGGGTGGGGCCACCCATAGTAAAGGCATAGGGGACCTTCCCCGCATTCTTGTGCCTGCCGCATACGGGAAAGCCATTTCTCAAGCGGTGTACGGTGCTATAACCGATATTCCCATTAGCCCCTTCGATATCGTACAAACGTATAAAGAAAGAAAGGATGTCCTATGACCATCTCTTTTATTCTGAATGGAGAAGATGTGGTTATTCAAGCATCGATGGACGAACGATTACTCCATATTCTTCATGAAACTTTTCATCTGAAGGGAACCCATGGTTCCTGTAATAGCGGGCACTGTGGTCTTTGCGGCGTTTTTTTAAATAATCGCTTAGTCCCATCCTGCATGATTCCTGTATTCAAATTGCAGGGAAGCGAAGTGGTTACCATAGAGGGTTTTTCCCAGACACTAGAGTATCAGGATATCATTCAGGGGATTGACCAGACGGGGATACATTTCTGTGGGTACTGTACCAATGCCACCATCTTAAGTATTGAGGATTTTCTGCTCCGTTCTCCAAGACCAACCCCAGAAGAAATGAACGCCTTTTGTTCGTTTATGCCCTGTAATTGTGTTTCTCCCAAAGAACGCCTTGAAGTGCTTCAGCGGGTTGTAGATATCAGACGACGGAGGATGTATGGACGTTCCTCATAGGCAATATTTTTCGCCCCGAAGTTTCCATGAACTTTTTTTGTTATGGGATCAATATCCTGAGGCGACCCTTTTTGCGGGAGGAACCGAGATTCTGCAGGGGCAAACCAATTTTCGATTTGAAATTCCTTCAATTATTTTGCATCTAGGGGCCCTGGAGGAACTCAAAAAAATATCCCGTACCGAACGATATCTGGAAATAGGAGCGATGGTACCTCTGGCAGAGATTCTTTCCTTAGGAAAGTTACTTCCTCCCTTTTTCATTGCCACCGTGGAAGGTATGGCGACTCCCCTTATTCAGAACCTGGCAACCATAGGAGGGGCCCTCTGTGCTCGTAAAAGGGCCTCCGATATTCATGGACCGCTCATCGCCATGGATGCCATGTATGAATTGCGAGATGCCAATGGGGGTCAATGGATTTCGGCCAGTCGCTTTCAGTATTTACGGGAACAACGGATCATCGAAGGGAAAAAGGTTCTGAGCCGGGTTCGTATTCCCCTAGAAACTTGGAACCAATTTTATTATATCCGCTTTGGTTCCTATCCCAGTCCTCTTCCCTATACTTCTTATGGGTGTATCCTTATGGTGGCGCGGGTAGAAAAGGAAGTGCTCAGCGATTTTCGTTTTATTCTGACCGGCAAGCAGGTGCTCCGAAACAAAGAAATGGAACTTAAGCTTCTGGGCAGTCAACTTCCCCTTGAACAATCAATCATAGAACAAAGTCTAAAAAGCTGGAAAGAGGGCTATCAAAAACTCTGGAATCAGGAACCATATATATGGGAAGTAAGTTCCCGGGCTCTTGAAGAAGCACTGGTGCATCATTTAACCATTTAAAGAAAACTTTTACATTAAGAAAAAGCCCCTACTATTGATTTTCCCAGGGTGCCGTGCTATACTGTTCAAAGAGTGAACAATTTTCACAGAGTGTGTTGCGGCCACCTGTGGAATTTTTTAATGTGGTTTCGGCCCAAGGGTCCCATTAAAAGAAGGGGGCTACAAAATTTCTATTTCTAAAAAGAAACCACGGATTTTTTAAGAAGGTAAAAACCCGTTCTATTCAGGAAGGGCTTCCCTACTTTCTTCATTTTTTTCCCCTTTATATTTCATGCCAACGGAACACTTTGACGAAGAATTAGTCATTCTGGAAAACATCTATGACTCTGCCCGAAAAGAGCAAGAAATCCGCCAGCGGGATTTGGCCCATGTGGCGGGGGTTTCGCTTGGCATGGCCAATGCGATCCTCAAACGCATGGCCCAGAAAGGCTGGATTACCATCCGTCGTGTAAATAGTCGTAACATCCATTATGCAATTACGCCGGAGGGCCTCCATGAAATTGCCCGCCGGAGCTACCGCTATGTAAAGCGGACCATCAAAAACGTGGTGATCTACCGGGATCTTCTGGATAGAATCATTCTTTCTGCAAAACTCCAGGGATATTCGGGGGTGATCCTGGTAGGAATTAGTGACTTTGAATTCATCATCGAACACGTATGTTTACGCCACGAGTTTCCTTTTTTCAAAGCCATCGAAGTAAGCCAGATTGAACAACTGGTTACTAAAGGTCTGTTTGTTATATACTCGGAAAACATTGCCCCTTCACACCTTTCCTCTAATCCAGAACAAACCGACGCTTCAGCTATCGTATACCTTTCGGCATTGCTTGAGGAGCCCCTACCGGCACCTAGTGAAATAGAACGGTAATGTGTGATATGTCTTTTCATCTGGCGGTGTCTCAAAAAATACCTTCTTCTCGTACCTACCAGTTTGGAAGCAAAAAGACCACCCTTGTCCTAACCCAGGAACTCCCTTCACTTGAGGAATTATGTGGAAATCACAGCGCTTCGAGTACTCTTATTATATGCGATGAAAATACGAAACGGTACGGTGAATTGCTAGTAAGGGAAAACAGATCGCCATCCAATTCGGGAACCCCCTTTTCTACCTTTAGCGAAGAACTCGAAAAATCCTCCGCCGACAATACTGAAAACAGCTTACCCCCCATTTCTCGGGGAACACCGGCCCTCTGCGTTCTTCCGGCGGGAGAGGCCCACAAAGGCTGGCCCACGGTAGAAAGGATCCTTGCATCCGCTTCACAGGCAGGCATGAAACGGGATGGGCTTTTCATTGGCATCGGAGGAGGAGTAATCACCGACCTGGTCGCCTTCGCTGCTTCCATCTACATGCGAGGAGTAGAGGTACGGCTTGTTTCAACTACCCTGCTCGGTATGGTGGATGCTGCCCTGGGTGGGAAAACCGGCTTTGATGCCTTTGGAATAAAGAATCTTATCGGAAGCTTTTATCCTGCTTCAGTAGTATGGGCTCCTCTTATCACCCTTGAAACCCTTCCCCTCAGGGAATGGAAAAGTGGGTTTGCGGAAATCATAAAAACCGGCATCATCGGAGATCCTGGAATCCTTTCCCTCATTGAAGAAACAGTTCCTTTATGGAACAGTCTTTTTAATCCTGTTTCGTCGCAGGAAAACCTTGGAAGGGGCTCCGGAGACACCTTCAGTCCGCCCCCCCTATCTACTAACCTGGATCCCTCAGAAGGGAATACCGATTCCCATGGGACTGTTTCTTTGAACGCATTGCCACCACCCAGAAGCAAAGCCCCTGAATTGTATGAGCTTATTGGAGAACTGATCCTTCGTTCCATCGAAGTAAAAGCCAAAATCGTAAGCGAAGATCCCGAAGAGCGGGGAGGTAAGCGGGCCCTGCTTAATCTGGGACATACCTTCGGCCATGCTTTGGAGGCAATCCTTGGACTGGGAGCCATAAGCCATGGCGAAGCCGTTGCGTGGGGCATTGCCCAGGCATGCCGGCTCGGGGTCGTAACGGGGCACACCCCCCAAGAGAAAGGCCGATGGATTATTAATCTTTTAGACCAGTTAGGATACGAAACGGCGCCCCTCTATAATGGAACTATCTCGTGGGAACATCTTGTCCGCCCCATGGGACTCGATAAAAAGAATCAGGAGCGGGGGCTCCGTTTTATTGTTCCCACCGAAGAGACCTGTACGATCCTCCCGCTTTCGTTTGAAGCGTTCGTACAGCTATTCCCTAAATAAAGGACCTGGTATGAAAAAAAGGAAAACCCCTCGTGCGGTATCTCTCTGCCTTATTCTTTTCACTCTAATGCCTGGTGCCCCCCATCTTTTCGCGCAGGTTCAGCAAAGCAGAGATGAAACCGTTTACTATATTCGGCATATCACTTTTTACCGGGAAGGGATTTCCCAGCCCTACGCCCTTCGGAATGCGGCGGAACTTACCGAAGGGGAAGCCCTGATTGGCAAAGAAGTCCTGGAACAATATGTACAGGAAAAAAAGCAGCTCCTTTTGAATCAGCGGGCCCTTGCTTCAGTCCGGGTAGAATATATCCTGGCAGAACCCGATGGGGATGGACGGATTCCTGTGGATTTGACTATTTACACGAAGGATACCTGGAACATCATTGCCCTCCCCTACTTTAAATACGATTCCAATACGGGGCTTGAACTCAGTGCAAAGGCCCGGGACTACAATTTTTTAGGAACCCTCCAGCCTCTTAAGATAGATCTGGGCTATACCATCGATCGGGAACCCCTTAATGAACTGGACTTTAAACAGGGAACCCTCTTTATTGAGTTAGACTCTAATTTCCCTTTTAGGGCCTTCGACCTTAACTGGGACCTCGATTCGGATCATACCTTTGGATACACCTATCAATATGGATTTGAATACAAAACAACCACGGGACTCGGCATCTCCTTCCCCGTAGGTTTTACGACCCTTACGGTAAAGGCCTATCAGGGGTTTTATGTTAACGAAGAAAATAGTTCTGAATACAAGGCTACCGAAGGGGAACGGTTTGCCGACTACTGGTATCTTTCTAACTGGTTCCAGACGGATTGGGAAATTCCTACAGGACTTAAAGTAAATGGCCTCGGGAAACTTACCTATACCCCTTCGGCGCGGTTTCAATATAACTACCGGCCGTGGGGAGACATTGGTCAGCAACGAATAGGACCCACCGGTACTCTTTCACATACCCTCTCGTTTGGACGTACCGACTGGGTGGGGAATTTCCGTCGCGGCCTCGAGGTTTCCTTTGCCAATACTAACACCCATAATTTTTATAAGGAAACCTGGAGCAGGAATATAACGGCCACAATTATGGGTCATTATCCAGTGTTTTCGTGGCTGGGTCTTTCAAGTCGCCTGTATGGGGTATATTATTTTGACGATCCCAATACCAGTGGGGCTGAGCCAATCCGGGGCATCCTTTCCAGTAGCGTTACCGCTCAGTATGGGCTATACCTTAATACGAACTTTTCCTTCCGAGTTATTCGCTTTGTTCCTTCCGAGTGGTTTGGGAAAAAATGGATGGCCCTGTTTGATTTTGAACAACAGTGGTCTCCCTTCTTCGATGTGGCCCTGGTAAAAGACCCCGTCCATGGACGGGAATTTTCGCTTCAGGGGGCCATCACCACCGCGGGACTTGAGGTGGTAACCTTTCCCTACTTTATGCGAAGCTTTTATGTCCGAATTAGCGTGGGTTTCGATATTCAAGAGGCCCTGAGAATCAAAGGGATTCCTTCAGGAAATTACCGAAGTGTATTCATTGGTATTGGACACCACTATTAATAAAAAATGTGGAACGCAGAAAATTCTGTTGCTATGTAAAACAAACACATGATGAGAAAAATTATCTTATGCTACAAGCAATGACGAGGAGTTAGTTCCATGGCAAAAATTGCGGTTATTGGTACTGGTTATGTGGGCCTTGTTTCAGGGGCCTGTCTTGCGGATTTTGGGAATTTTGTTACCTGTGTAGATAATAACAGTGAAAAAATAGAGGCCCTGAAAAAGGGTATTATCCCTATCTATGAGCCTGGGTTGGACGATGTGGTTGCCCGTACCGTGGCCGCAGGGCGCCTCAGCTTTACCACCAATCTGGCCGCTGCAGTGCAGGCAAACGAAGTGGCCTTTATTGCGGTAGGGACCCCACCGGCAGACGATGGCAGCGCCGATCTAAGGTACGTAGAGCAGGTAGCTCGAGAAATAGGGCGGGCCATTAACAAATATACGGTGGTGGTAGATAAGAGTACCGTTCCCGTAGGAACTGCCCGTAAGGTGATGGGCTGGATCCGGGAAGAACTAGAAAAACGAGGCCCCGAGGCTGCCCGTATTGAATTTGATGTGGTCTCCAATCCGGAATTTCTTCGAGAAGGCTCAGCGGTACAGGATTTTACCCATCCTGACCGGGTAGTCATTGGAGCAGAGAGCGATCGGGCCCGGGAACTCATGAAAGATGTGTACCGCGCCCTATACCTGAACGAAACGCCTTATATCGAGACAAACCTAGAAACCGCCGAGATGATTAAATATGCGAGTAATGCCTTTCTCGCGGTAAAAATCACCTTTATTAATGAAGTGGCCAATCTCTGCGAAAAGGTGGGTGCCAATGTACAGGATGTCGCTCGGGCCATGGGCCGGGATGGACGTATTGGGGCAAAGTTTTTACATCCCGGCCCTGGCTATGGAGGCTCCTGCTTCCCGAAGGATACCCAGGCCATGGCCCGGATCGGTCGGGATTATGGGGAGCCCTTAACTCTTGTGGAAACCACCATTGCCGCCAACGAACGACAAAAACAGCGGATGGTAAAAAAAATCGAAGATGGCCTCGGTGGCCCCGGCTCTCTTAAGGGAAAGACGATTGCAATTTTGGGGCTGGCCTTTAAACCCAATACGGACGATATGAGGGAATCCCCGGCCATCACCATTTGTGAAGGCCTTGTTACCCGGGGGGCCCAACTTCGGGCTTTTGATCCCGCCGCCATGAAAGAGGCAAGCTGGCGACTTTCAGCTATTAAGGATTCCCTTTACTATGCCCACGATGAATATGAAGCAATCGAAGGGGCGGACGCCCTGGTGATCCTTACCGAATGGAACCAATTCCGAAATCTGGACCTGGAACGGGTGCGTCGTCTGCTCCGGGCCCCCTACTTTTTTGATCTGCGCAATATTTACAAACGGCATGAAGTGGAGGCCGCAGGATTTACCTACTTTGCGGTAGGAAAATGAAAAAAAATAGGGAAAGAAATAAGAAAACATGATCGTGTCGAAACTACGAAAAATAATTGATCCTATCCGTACCACCCTCAGTTTTTTTGAAAAAGAGGATAAGATAAAATTATCCATTATTTTTATCCTCATGTTTTTCTCGGCCCTTATCGAGATGGTAGGGATTGGCTCGATTCTACCATTTATCACTATTCTCTCTAATCCTGAAAGCATCCATACCAATGAATTACTCCGATTTTTGTATCAGTTCCTGCATTTTTCCTCCGTATCTTCGTTTATTGTCTTTTTAGGACTTGTCTTTGTTTTTTTTATTCTCCTCAGTAATGTAAGTAAGGCCCTGATTACCTATGTGGCAAAGAAGTTTACCCTTCTTCGAATACATAAATTAAGCGTTAAGCTTCTTACCAAATACCTATATGCCCCTTACGAGTTCTTTGTTACCCATAATTCATCCGAACTGCTTCGGAATATTCAAAAAGAAGTAAACAATATTGTAGGGAATGTTCTAAACCCCTTTATGGATATCGTTTCCCGTGGGCTCATCTCTCTTCTTTTGATTATTCTTCTAGTAATGGTAAATCCTCTCATAGCTCTGGTAACAGCGGTGATTATCATTAGTTCCTACAGCATCCTCTACACCTTGATACGGAAGACCATCGAACGGCTCGGAAGAGAACGTCTCGTGGTAGAAGGAAAAAGCACCAAGGCCCTTCTTGAAGCCTTTGGGGGCATAAAGGATATTCAGATCCTTGGGCGAGAATACCACTTTATAGAAGATTTCTCAGTTCCCACAAAACAATATGCATTAAGCTATGCAATTAATGAATTATTAAGTGATTTACCTAAATATATTCTTGAGACTCTTATCTTTGGTCTCATGGTGCTCTTTGCCACCTTTTATTTTCTACTGGTTAAAGATTTTTCCACCATTTTGCAAACCTTTACCCTTTTTGCCCTCGCGGGTTACCGGCTCATGCCAAGCATTCAGAGTGTATTCCGCAGTATCGCAAGTCTTAACTATTTTACTTCCAGTGTAGACACGTTAAAAGAACATTTTCGGATGCCCATATATTTACCTGCATCAGAAAAGGAAGAAACAAAGCTCAGACTTCGCGAGGGGATCCGTCTTAATAACATATCGTTCCGCTATGCCACCGCAAACGAAGCACTTTTTCAGAATATCAATCTACGGATCCCCGCACACGCAACCATAGGCATCGCCGGCAGAACCGGTTCAGGAAAAAGCACCCTGGTAGACATTATTATCGGTTTACTCCGGCCCCAGGAAGGAACCATTTTAATAGATGACACGCCCCTGAGCGAAAACAATATGAGAAACTGGCGGCGGAATATTGGCTATGTTCCCCAGTTTATATTCTTAAGCGACGACACGGTTCGCCATAATATTGCATTTGGGTTCTCCGATACCGAGATTGACAATGGGGCAGTAGAAAGGGCCGCCAAGATGGCCCATATCCATGACTTTATTATTAACGAACTTCCCCAGGGATACGATACGATTATCGGGGAACGGGGAGTCCGTTTGAGTGGGGGCCAGCGGCAACGTCTTGGGATTGCCCGGGCATTATACCATGAACCGGAGATACTTATTTTTGATGAGGCCACCAGTGCCCTCGACACTATCACGGAGAGAACAATTCTTGAAGCCATCGAAGAACTGCAACGCAGTAAAACAATCATTATTATTGCTCATCGACTAACCACCATTGAAAAATGTGACCGGATTTATCTTTTAGAACAGGGAAGAATTATAGCAGAAGGGAATTATACTGAGCTACTAACCAATCGGGCTTTTAAAAAATATATAGAAAGCACCCAGCATGCGGAAATAAAACAAAAAAAACATGAATAAATTTTTAGACCTTTGCCTTTTTGAAACAGAAGAACAAAAAAAACTTGAAAACCTACCTGTTTGGGAACTGGCAGAGCGCCGTTTTAATGATTTTTTAAACCAGTCGCTTCCTATTACCCAACGGATCCCCCGAATTATTCATCAGATATGGCTGGGCTCTCCAGTACCAGAAGCATATAAAACTTTTATGCAGAGCTGGAAGCTCTATCATCCCGATTGGGAATATATTCTCTGGGATGAAGAAAAAATAAAAAAATTAGGATTAAAGAATAAAATAGCCTATAATCTTTCGCCCAGTTATGGCATCAAAAGTGACATTGCCCGCTATGAAATTCTCTATCGTTTTGGCGGTATTTATGTAGACACCGATTTTGAATGTCTTAAGAATTTTGAACCAATCATAGAGGGGTGCGGATTTTTTGCTGGGCATAGTAACGGATCAACAATAAATATTATTAATGCTCTTATTGGTACCTACCCCCAAAACTTCTTTTTTGAAGAACTATTAGAGGCTACAAAACGGCCTCTCTTTTCCACCGATGGAATGAAGGTTATTAACCATTCTGGGCCAGGACTTTTTACAGAGCTCTTTATAAAAAACATGGCCATTAATTTAAGTGCCGTTATCTTCCCTTCTCTCTATTTTTATCCATATCCAAATTATGAATTATCGAAAAACCTAGATATAAAAACAATTAAAAAAACATATATTGGTCATGAAAGTTATGCTATCCATTATTGGGAGGCTAGTTGGATAAAAAACCGTTGGCAAAAGAAAATAAAAAGCATAGTGAAAAAAATGTTGGGAATAAAATCATGAGAAATATAATTAAAAAAATTATAAAAAAGATTATTTTCAGCCTTAAATTAAGACCACCGAGTTATCCTTATATATCTGGAGATACTTTAAGGCTCATTACAAAAAAAAGATATGAAAAACATAAAAAAATATCTATTGAAAAAATAAAAAAAGGAGATATTATTTTCGTTGAGTCCCCTTTGTTAGGGGAATTTTACGAAAAAATAGTTAAAAATTTAAAAAATCCAATTATATTAATAGTTACTAATGGAGATGAAAATTTCAATGAATCATCCTCATACATATTTGATCATCCAATGATATATTATGCGTTTGTACAGAACATATTATTTAAGCATAACAAAATTCAGGCTATCCCTATTGGTTTAGAAAATCTAAAATATTTAGAGAATGGAATTATTTTTGAATTTTTTAAATACAAAACAATTAGAAAAAAAAAGTGTAAAATATTAGTTAATTTTAGCATTAGCACTAACCCATTAGAACGAGAAAAAGCATTTAATATCTTTGAGAAATTAGATTATTCTTTGTGTTTTTCAAATAAAAAACCGGTACCTGTTTATAGAAAAATAGTGTCTAACTATCAATATGTTTTATCTCCTCCCGGTAATGGTTTTGATTGTCATAGAACATGGGAGGCAATAATCCTAAATTCTATCCCAATAGTAAAGGAAAATGTTTTTTTTACTTATTTTCCCGATCTTCCTGTATTAGCATTAAGAAGATGGGAAGATATTTATGCTTTTACTAAAAATGATTTAGAGGCCTACTATAAAGATAATTACCATAAAATAATAAATTGTCCTTATCTTTATTACAAATACTGGAAAATACAGATACTAAGAAAAAAAGAAAAACTAAGATTAGAACAGAGATAAATTATGCATATACTATTTAATGGAACCGGTCGATTGGGTAATCAATTATTCCAACTGAATGGAGTAGATTCGGCAACCAAAGAAATAAAAAAAAGAAAATTTATTCTTCTAAATATGCCATCAATTAATGAATGCCTAGATACTACTCTAGTTCTGAATATAATTAATAATAAGATTATCGTAAAGCTATTCGACAAATATTTATGCTATGTGTTAAACTTTTTAAGAAAAATTAGAATTATAGGGTCTATATATTGTTCTTTCGATCACTACAACGGTTATAAACTAGAGAATCATTATTTCTTAAAAAAAGGAATATTTCCTTTCATATGGATACCAACATTTTATTTTCAAAAAGCAGAGTTAGCAAAAAATGTATCTTTCTCCATCAAAGAAACCCATATACATAAAGCACATATGTTTCTTGATTCGCTTCCTAAAAAGAAAAACTTTGTATTTGTTCACATACGTAAAACCGATTATATAACATTTGACGTTCTGGGGAAAACAGGGGCAGATCTTCCTCTCTCCTATTATCACAGGGCCACCAAGATTTTTACCGAGACGATCAACAATCCTTTTTTTATTTTTCTCACTGATGATTCAGAATATGTATTACACAATTTTCCAAATCTTTCTGAAAAAGCAATTTCAAATTTAGATCAATATGGGGATCTTGCCCTTATGAGTCTTTGTGAGTATGGGGTGCTTTCTAATAGCAGTTTTTCCTGGTGGGGAGCGTTTTTCATGAAAAACAGGAAAAAGGTTATCGCTCCCCGCTATTGGCTCGGTTTTAAATCGCAGATTGAATATCCATCTGGAATCATAGCTCCATGGATGGATGTCATAGACGTAGAATAACAATATAATGTGAGGCTGTGTATGTCTTATACTAATCCCTATCGTAAAAGAATCCTGGTTACCGGTGGCGCTGGTTTTATTGGAAGCCATCTATGCGAACGATTACTACAGGAAGGCAATGAAGTTATTTGTGTTGATAATTTTTACACCGGCTCAAAACGGAACATTGCCCATTTATTAACCAATCCGTATTTTGAAGTAATCCGCCATGATGTAACCTTTCCATTATATGTAGAGGTAGATGAAATTTATAATCTAGCCTGTCCTGCATCTCCTGTACATTATCAATTTGATCCAGTACAAACCACAAAGACTTCGGTACATGGGGCGATAAACATGCTCGGCCTTGCAAAACGCCTCAAGGTAAAAATACTCCAGGCGAGTACCTCAGAAGTGTATGGAGATCCATCGGTACACCCCCAGGTAGAAGAATACTGGGGTAATGTCAATCCCATCGGTATTCGGGCGTGTTATGACGAGGGCAAACGCTGTGCAGAAACTCTATTTTTTGACTACCATCGTCAGCATAAGCTACAAATAAAAGTGGCCCGTATTTTTAACACCTACGGTCCAAATATGCATCCTAATGACGGTCGAGTCGTTAGTAATTTTATTGTTCAAGCCTTAAAAGGAGAGGATATTACTGTCTACGGCGATGGGAGTCAGACCAGGAGTTTTTGCTACGTTTCCGACCTTGTGTCTGGGCTTATTAAACTAATGAATACCGATCCCAGCATAACAGGACCCATAAATCTGGGAAATCCTGGAGAATTTACTATTCTTGAATTGGCCGAAAAGGTTATCAAGTTAACCGGCTCAAAATCAAAAATTATATTTAAACCACTGCCTCAGGACGATCCCAAACAACGCAGACCTGACATTAGTAAAGCAAAAGAAATATTACATTGGCAGCCTGCTATTCCGCTGGAAGAAGGACTTAAATATACTATCGATTACTTTAAAAAATTGTTTGGTGAGCAATAAATGTATATCATAAAAAGAATAATCAAAATTCTTTTCGGTAAGAATTTCCTAGAAAAGTTACACATAATAAAACTTTCTATAATTCAAATCTATAAGCGGTTTATCTTTTTTATTAAAAGGAAATATAGGAAGTTTTTTCATTATCCATCATCTAGCACCAGGGCTATCTCCATTGGGATGCTTGCTATTCGTAAGAAAGTATATGTAGATCTTGCCATTCAAAGTATCAATTCTTTACATTATCAAGATCCTAAGACCGAGGTATTACTTCATCTTGATACTTTTTGTTACTCCTACTTTCTAAAGAAACAAAAAAAATTAGATTATCCTAAGTGCGTTCACGCTATTTGTCAACAAATTTGTCACCTATTTATGCACCCTTTTTATGAATTATTTTCTTGGTCTCATT
>NZ_PTQW01000030.1 GCF_004343725.1 Treponema sp. J25 | reverse complement strand
ACCATAGCACAGGGAGTGTGGGAAGGCAAGGCTGGGAGGTGAAATCGGGTGCGGTGGGGTAGTAGGGAGAGGGGCCCCCAAAAAAGCTGGCGGTATGGGCTGGGAAGGGGCCAAAAGACGCCCACTGGGGCCTGGAGGGAGCGCCCCCATCGGCAAAAAAGCTCCTGGTGCGGGGCCCTGAGAAGGGCCCCGCCGGGGGTGAGCCCGGAGTGGGGGGAGCGCCTGATCGCCTGAGCCGTGGGGCTGGGGTAATGGGCCGGGCGGGACGCCCGGCCCGGGAGGGGCTGGCGAAGCGGCGAAGGAAGCAGGCGCGAGGGGGGAGCCGCGACGGCCGAGGCGGCCGTCTGGTGCGGGCTAAGCTGAGAGGGGGACGGTGTGGTGCTCCCCCTCATTATTTCTTATCACATGCTTTTTTCTACGTTTTCCGCTATGATTTTTCTTTTTTCGAGGGTCTTGTTGAACATTTTCTCTACCACTTCTGGAAAATCTCTTTCTATAATTTTGGTCCCTTCTTCGGTTATGCCGCCTTTTGTTGCTACCCTTTCAATTACTGCTTCAAAGGTCATGTTTTTTTCGATAATTAATCTGCCGGTCCCAACCATGGTGTGAGCGAGCATGGCTATTATTTGATGTTCTGTTATGTTGGTGTGTTTTTGTGCTTCCTTTTTTATTTCGTTGAATAAAGCGGCGATAAAACCGGGCATACAACTGACCAGTTCCGCTCCCATCCCAAGTTCTTCTTCCGGTAATTCTATAACGTCACCAAAACTTTTTAGTATTTTCATGAGGGTCTTTTTATCTTTCTCTGCGACTTTTTTGTTATGACAGACCAATGTCTGGGATTCGTTTATTTCAGCGGTTACACTTGGAATTATTTTTGATATTTTGTTTTCCCTGCATATTCTTTCAAGTTGTTCGAATCTAATACTCCCATTTAATGAAATAATATGGGTCTTTTTATCTATTACCGTTATTATTTCTTCTAATACTGTTTTTATGTCTGTGGGACGAATGCACAAAAAAATAAGGTCCGCGTTCTTTGCAGCTTCCACATTTGTATCGCAAATATGTATGTTATACCTTTCTTTTAATATTTTTATCTTTTCTAAGGTCCTGTTTGATAGGTATATATAATTTTCCGGAATTATTTTCGCACCGATTATCTTTTCAAGAAGCATCTTGCCCATGCTTCCATAGCCGATAATTGCAATTTTAGTTTTCATTGTGGCCCCTTCACAACATCCCCTTTTCCCTTTATTGGTTACAGGTTGACTCCTCATTGTCATCGTGAATTGTTTCAGCCCAGAGTAAAATGTGCGTATATTTTACCTTGAATTTTGTTTTTCCCTCAAGGGACAAAGGTTTTGTTTTCAGAACCTAAGGGCATTTATTGTAATCCCTCTGGTTCACTACAGGTGATAGATGCTTCTTTGTTCAAAAAATGAAAAAAACAGGGATGAATTATTTTTGAGAATTATTCTTAGAATGATGAAAATTTTACTTGATAATTCTTTATTCTTCACTATACTGTATCCGAAAGGAGGTCTCCTTGTTTCAAAAACAACCTATTATGCGCAAGGTTTTATATAGTCTTGCGCCTATATTTCTGTTTTCTATATATCTGTATGGCCTGCGTCCTCTCTGGATAGCTCTGGTGGTGTTTCCCCTGGGGATTCTGGTGGAGTATTTCTTTGAAAAAAAACGGGGTAAAAAGGTAAGCGAGGCGGTTCTCGTTACCTGTGCCCTCTATACCCTTTCCATGCCGCCGGTGGTTCCCCTCTGGATTGTGGCGGTGGGAATTATCTTTACTGTGTTCATGGCCAAGGAAGTGTATGGCGGTTTCGGCCGGAATATCTTTAACCCCGCCATCGCAGGGCGGCTCTTTGTGTACATTTCTTTTGCCACGATTATGCAGGCAGGTTTTGTACAGGCCGGCAATTTCGGAGCCGCTGCGGGGCTTTGGGGCTATCCGGTGGACGGGATGAGCGCCGCCACGCCCCTGGCTCAACTCCGTCATGGGGAGCCCATTTCGGTTATTAACGCAATTCTGGGTTTCCGTATGGGGTCCTTGGGTGAAAGTTCCGTAATCCTGATAGTTCTTGCGGGTATTTACCTGGTGGCAACAAAAACTGCAAGCTGGCGGCTTATGGTGTCTACCATCGGATCGGCGGTGCTGCTCACCGGTTCCCTGCTCCTCGCCGGCGTGGCTAAGGCGTTGCCGATGGAAAGTCTCCTTGTGGGAAGTTTCCTTTTTGTGGCGGTCTTTATGGCTACCGATCCGGTGAGCGCCCCTAAAAAGCCCCTTGCCCAGTGGCTATATGGAATGGTCATCGGTGTTTCGGTGGTGCTGATCCGAACCTTCTCGCTTTTCCCCGAGGGAACCAGTTTTGCGGTCCTTCTGGGGAATACCGCGGCTTCCCTTTTTGATGACCTTGTGGGAGGCAAAAAGGCCGCCCCCGCAGCCGCAGCTGTGAATACTGCGGGTTCTGCAAAAGATGCAGGAGGCGCCAAATGAAGCGGGATGGTATGCTCTATACGGTGCTTTTTACCTTTGTTATCTGTATGGTTTTTGTGTTTTTTCTTGCCCTGGCGAACGAGCTTACCAAGGATCGGGTTGCGGCAAACCGGAGGCTTTCTGAGCGGTCTGCCATTTTAGCGGCCCTGGGTATTGCCTATTCAGCTCCATCCCAGGTGGATTCCCTTTACAATAGCCAGGTGACTGAGCTTAAGACCGATGTGGGGACTATCTATAAAGCAACGGTGGACAACCAGAATCGTTATGCCGCCATGGTGACAGGTCCCGGTCTCTGGGGGACCATACGGGCCATACTCGCGGTGGACGAGGCGGTGGAACGGATTGAGGGTTTCCAAATCGTGTCCCACAATGAGACGCCTGGACTGGGTGGGCGCATTGATGAAGGCTGGTTCCAGGCCCAGTTCAGGGGCGAGAAAATAGGACCGGAGGGAATTGTGGTTCTCCAGGGAAGCGGGAAGGGGGACCCGGACCCGAACAATAGCCAACTGGATGGGGTTACCGGCGCATCCCGGACGAGCCAGGCAATTCAAGATATTGTAAACAGGGAGATCCGGGTGTTTGAAACACTGCGGGATCAGGGAGGCTTGCGATGAGCGGAGCAAAAAAACGGGGACCCGCCGCAGAAATACTTGTGCAGAACCTGTGGTGGAATAATCCTATTTTTATCCAGGTATTGGGTATCTGCTCGACCCTGGCGGTAACCAACAACCTTACCAATACGGCTATCATGACTATCGGAGTGAGCCTGACCACCGCCTTTTCCAGCATGACCATTTCGGCTATGAATAAGTTTATTCCGAACAAGGTCCGCATGATTGTTCAGGTCCTGGTAATCAGCTTTTTTGTCATCATTATCGATATACTGCTCCGGGCCTACCTACCGGATATTTCCCGTTCCCTGGGGCCCTATGTGGGGCTCATTATCACCAACTGTATCATCATGGGCCGGGCAGAGGGTTTTGCCCGATCCAACCCGCCGCTCCTTTCTTTTTGGGACGGACTCACGAGCGGTTTCGGCTACATGGCGGTGCTCATGCTGATCGCGGTGGTCCGGGAACTCCTGGGGTTCGGTAGCCTCTTCGGTCTTCCCGTGCTGAGCGCCCTCTTGGGAGCTTCCTTTACTCCCTGGACCATCATGATTATGGCCCCCAGCGCCTTTTTCCTCGTGGCCCTGGTCATGTGGGGAGCTAAAACCCTGCAGGAGAACATGAAAATTGCCGCTAAGGCTAAACAAGGAGAGGCAAAATGACTCCCGTGGTGCATCCGATAACCCTGCTTTTTGCATCGGTCTTTACGAGCAACATCCTCCTGGCAAATTTCCTCGGCATGTGCTCCTTTATTTCCATCTCCAAGGACCAGAAAAGTTCCTTTGGCCTGGGTCTCGCGGTCACCGTGGTCATGACCATCACCATGGTGGTTTCCTGGACGGTGCTGAAACTGGTCATAGAGCCCCTGGGGCTGGAATACCTTTCCTTTATCATCTTTATCATTGTTATTGCGGCTATTGTTCAAATTTTGGAAATGCTGATAGATCGCCTGTCTCCGGCCCTTTACCTTGCATTGGGTATATTTCTTCCCCTTATTACGGTGAACTGCGCCATTCTGGGGGCCATTCTCTTTATGCAAATCCGGAATTACAACTTCTGGCAGGCCCTGAGTTTTGGTTTTGGATCCGGTGTGGGCTGGTGGCTTGCCATCATGCTCCTTTCATCAATTCGGAAAAAGATTGATGCTGCGCCGGTGCCCGCGGGGCTTAAGGGGGCCGGTATCACCGTCATCACCATTGGGTTTATGGCCATGGCCTTTATTGGTTTTTCCGGTATGCTCAATGTTCAGTAGGAGGTGCCCATGAGTCCTTTTTTGCTCGGTCCCCTCGTGGTGGGCCTAATTTCATCGGTTCTGGCCCTGGTTATTTCTATCACTGACCGGATTGTGAACGATTATGGTGAAGTGAATATCGATATAAATGGGGGTAAGAAGATCCTGACCGTGAAAGGCGGGAGTCCCCTGCTGGGGACGTTGGCGTTTCAGAATATCTTTGTGCCCTCCGCCTGTGGCGGCCGGGGCTCCTGCGGGGCCTGCAAGGTTCGGGTGCTCTCCGATGTGGGCCCCCACCTGCCCACGGAGCTTCCCTATTTAAATAGTGAAGAAGTGGCTCGTAATGTGCGGCTTTCCTGCCAGATCAAGGTGAAAAAAAATATTGCCATAGAATTGCCGGAGGCCCTTTTTAATGTCCGTAAATTTAAAACTACCGTAGAACAAATCCGAAACCTCACCTATGACATAAAGGAGGTGTACCTCCGGCTTTCCGACGAAGCAATCGCCGCCGGGGGTATCTCCTTTACGCCGGGGCAATACGCCCAACTTGTGGTACCTCCCTACGGGGATGTTAAAGAAAGCGTTCAGCGGGCCTATTCCATGTCTTCCACGCCCCAGGACAGGGAACACATCGAACTCCTTATTCGGCTGGTTCCCGGCGGTATCGCCACGACCTGGGTGCATCAGTACCTTAAAGAAGGGGATCCGGTTGAAGTGGTTGGTCCCTTCGGTGAATTTTTTGTACGGGATACGGATGCGACCATGATCTTTGTGGCCGGTGGCTCTGGTATGGCTCCCTTTAAATCCATATTGAACCACATGGCCCAGACTGGCCAGTGGACAAACCGGGAGATCTGGTACTTCTTTGGTGCCCGCTCCAGGCGGGATATGTTCTATCTGGATGAAATGGCGGACCTGGAGCGGCGCTTCCCTAATTTCCATTTTGTGCCGGCCCTTTCAGAACCAAAGCCTGAAGATGCCTGGACCGGTCCCGTGGGGCTTATCACCGCTGTGCTCGATTCCTACTTTAAAGAAAAGATCGGCAAAGATAAACCCATGGAGGGATATCTTTGTGGAAGTCCTGGTATGATTGATGCCTGTGTTAAGGTTATGACCGCCAACGGCATCAGTCAGGATAAAATCTATTACGACAAGTTTGCGTAAGGATAAAAGCCTATTGAAAGGCCGGGGGCATTTCAATAGGCGTGTAAAAGGGGAGTGCATCCATGAAGATGAATTATGATGAACGGGCGGCCTACGAAAGGATGAAGCCCGGGGTCTTAACCAGCGTGGGTTTCCTTGGAAAGGATACGCGGCCATTAAGCGATATTATCGCCGCCGATGAGGAACTCTTTCGTGCCCTGGCCCTCGATTTTGATCAGGTGGCGGATCGACTGGAAACCCTTGCTCGCAAGGGGGCCGAAGGCCTGGGTGAACCGATTACCGTGGAAGGACAGTTCCTGGTAAAAAGCGACGAAGCCCGGGGAAAACTTCCCTGTCCCTACGGGGATGGGCTGTACCATAAAAATGCTGTTTCGGTGCAAAGAGGGGAAGATTCTATCATCTATTCGGATCTTTCCATCCATCTTTTGCGGGTACACCATTTTTGCCAGGGGGAGGGGAGTCCCTTTCGACTTGACCCGGTGGTGCTGAAACGCCTCTTGGGCTAGGATGCGAAAAAGGCGGAATTTACAAAAAGGAAGGAGGCTCCATGGATAAACAGGTGATGGTTATCGGGGCGGGTTTTGCGGGGCTTACTACCGCAGCCTTGCTTGCAAAAGAGGGCTACCGGGTTACTATCCTGGAAAAATGCGATTCCCCGGGAGGACGGGCGCGGCTCTGGGAAAAGGATGGCTTTGCCTTTGATATGGGGCCCTCCTGGTACCTTATGCCCGAGGTATTTGACCAATACTTTGCGCTCTTTGGGAAGGAACGGTCCCAATACTATGATCTGGTAAAGCTTAAAACCCACTATACCGTCCATTTTGAACGGCACGAGCCGGTTACGATAACCAGCGATTTTGAACAAACGAAGGCCCTGTTCGAAACCTTTGAAGCCGGTGGTGGCCCGCGTCTAGAAGCTTATATCCAGAACGCCAAATACAAGTACGATACGGCCATGAAGGACTTCCTGTACCGGGAATACCGCCACGTGTTCCAGTTCTTAAACAAACGCCTCATGACCGAAGGGCTCAGGCTCAACGTATTCCAGGCCCTGGATCCCTATGTGGGTCGTTATTTTAAGGATGTTCGGGCCCGGCAAATCCTGGAGTATGCCATGGTCTTCCTGGGTGCTAGTCCTACCAATGCCCCGGCCCTGTATTCGCTCATTTCTTATCTTGATATTGCCGATGGGGTCTATTTCCCCGTGGGTGGTATGTATGCCATTGTGGAGGGCCTGGTGAAACTCTGTAACGAGTTGGGTGTCTCCATAGAGTATGGCGCCGAGGTTACCCATATTGATGAGGGGGAAGGGAAGACGGTGTCCGTTCGGGCCCTTAAGGATGGCCAGCATCGGGAGTATCGATTGGATGCGGTGGTTATGTGCGGTGACTATGCCCATGCGGACCGGGAACTTCTGGATCGAAACAAGGCCAATTATAGCCCTTCCTACTGGGACCGGGCGGTGCTTGCGCCGAGTATGTTTATTGCCTATCTGGGATTGAACCGGGAAATCCCCGAACTAACCCATCACAATCTATATTTTTCCGACGATTGGACCGGTCACTTTGATACCATTTTTAAACGACCCGCCTGGCCGGAAAATCCCTGTTTTTACCTTTCGGCGGCCTCTAAGACCGACCGCCGGGCGGCGCCCCCCGGTAAGGAAAACCTCTTTCTTCTCGTTCCCACGGCGCCGGGACTCTCCGACACCGATGAGGTCCGGCGGGCCTACTACGAAAGGGTTCTAACCCATGTGGAACGACGGCTGGGAATTACTATTCGGCCGTATATTCAGGTGGAGCGGCTCTTTTCCCAGCGGGACTTTGCCGAATCGTATCATGCCTTTAAAGGGACTGCCCTGGGCATGGCCCATACCCTGAGGCAGACCGCGGTGTTCCGTCCTGCCATGCGAAGTAAAAAGATCCGGGGGCTCTTTTTTGCAGGTCAGTACACCCATCCGGGAGTAGGGGTTCCCATGACCTTTATTGCTTCCCAGGTGGTGGCTCCCATTGTGGATGAGTATCTAAAGGGGAAGGGCTAGGTGGAACATATACCAGAAACAGCAGGCGCTTTACCGCTAAAGGCCTATCAGGAAGCTACGTTCCGACGGGGGAGTAAAACCTACTTTAATGCAAGTCGCTTTTTCCCCCCCCGACTGCGACAACGGGTGTTTGCCCTGTATGCCTTTGTTCGCCGGGCCGACGACTTTGTGGATTCCCAGCCCCAAGATGTGGAGGGCTTTTACCGATTTCGGACCTACACGGAGCAGGCCCTGGGTAGTATTTCTCGGCGGTCCTACGCGGGAGAAGACCCGTCTTGCAGAGCCTCTGGCTTTGTTTCCGGGGGCTCTTCCTTTGCAAAACACATCGCTGTGGAAAATTCTGAGGAGGCTCTGGTACCGTCTACAGAGGGGCCCCCGCAGGGCCTTGCTCCGGAAGACCGGGCAGTGATAGATGCCTTTGTAGACCTGGGAAAGGCGGTGGGGTTTGATCCAGCCTGGACGGTGGCCTTTCTCGATGCTATGGAGGCGGACCTTACAAAGAATCGTTACGACAGTCTGGAAGAATGTCTTACCTACATGTACGGGTCCGCCGAGGTTATAGGTCTTTTCATGAGCCGCTGTATGGAACTTCCCGAAGCGGCCCATGAGCCAGCCCGTCTTTTGGGGCGGGCCATGCAATATATCAACTTTATCCGGGATGTGGAAGAGGACCGTACGTTGGGACGCCGCTATCTTCCTCTTGAGGGGGAAGTGGCAGAAATTACGGATCCCTCCTGGGCCCAAACCCATCCTGAACGGTTTGCGGCCTGGCTCCGGGGACATTTGAATCGGTATCGGGAGTGGCAACGGGGAGCCGTTAGGGGATATCGGTATATTCCTTACCGCTATCGAATTCCGATTATGACCGCCGCGGATATGTACTTCTGGACCGCTGACCAGATAGAGAAAAATCCCCTCGTGGTTTTTAAAAGAAAAGTGAAGCCCGGCAAAACCCGAATTATTACGCAGTTTTTCCTCAATATGCTGAGGGGCTGGAAGGTGTGAACTATGGATTTCATCGGTAATGAAAAGAAAGCAGAGCCCAAGAAAATAAAAAAAGCCCCCCTATTTTCTAAATTGTTCGACGCTGGTTCTCAAAAAATGGAGAGCCTATTACTTGTTATTCTGGGGATTATTTTTTTTGTGGGCCTCTGGGGGCATCTCCTGCCCATTACCCGTTCGTTGATGCTGCTTTTTACTCCCTACCTTCTTTTAGTGGGAGGACTTGTGGTTTTTGCCCTTACGGTACGGGAACAGGGGAAGGCCCTTTTTTTCTGGGCCCTGCTTACTTTTGTGATTACCTTTGCCCTTGAGGCAATTGGGGTTGCAACGGGGGCAATCTTTGGGGACTACCGCTACGGCCCGGTGCTCGGAACCCATATTTTTGGGGTTCCCCCCATCATTGGTTTTAACTGGGTGCTCGTGGTGTTGGGTTTTTCTCGCCTTGTGCGGGGCACCTTCCGGATTCGCTACGCCCCCATAGGCGCATTGCTCACGGCCCTTCTCTGTGTGCTCTTTGATTATATCCTGGAACCCCTGGCTATACGGCTCGATTACTGGACCTGGACCGGTGGAGATATCCCCCTTAAAAACTATGCCTCCTGGTTTTTGATTTCCTTGGGTGCCGCCTTACCAACCTGGTTTTTTAAGAAGGAGCCTACGTCTCTGTTGGTACAGGGCTACATCCTTATCCAGGCCGTCTTTTTTATCCTTCTGCGTGTGGGACTTGCCCTGGGAGGTCTCATCCTTTTTTGAAAATAAAAAGTTTTTTCTTCTTTCATTCAGAGCCGTGCATTTTTAGAACTGCTTTTGAAAGAAATGTCGTTTGAATAAAAAAATTGACATTTTATTAAACAGGGGTTAGACTAAATTTGTTCACTGAAACAACAAATAGGAGGTTTGTATGAGAAAATTTGTGGCTCACCTATGGAAAGCAATAGGAGGAGGAGTATTGGGGATTCTAATTTTATTTTCGTGTACTACCCTTACATCACAGAATGCCGGAGTCCAACAAAAGGTTCCTATAAAGTATCCAAAGGTCTTAGTAGAAGCTTATATAAGAACCTGGCCCCTCGGATCTACTGTGGAAGATATGAAAAAGGGAGTTTACTGGAAAGCAGAAAATATTAAAGGAAACTATCTTACCGATCTTATTATTGCTTTTGCTTTGATACGAGACGGTTCTTCTATATATATCAAAGATATGGAGCCTGATCCGGCAAATCCAGGAGCACCCGTTTTTAGTACCCTCTGGGATGAAGTAAAAGAAGTAAAACAAAAATATCCACATCTAAGGGTAAGCATTTCAGTAGGTGGTTATGGGGCCGATGGATTTTCTGATATGGCTATCGACCCAAAACTGAGAAGTGAATTCGTAAAGAATGTTCTTAGTTGGTTAGAAAAATATAATCTTGATGGTGTGGACATTGATTGGGAATATCCTGTTGGTCCTGATTGGGGCTTACCCATCAAAACACGACCAGAGGATAAGGATAGTTATGTATGGTTGTTGCAAGACTTACGCACTGCTTTGAACGCTTTGGGCTCAAAAACAGGGAAAGTATATACCCTTTCAGTGGCGGTTCCGGCGAGTACCTGGTTTGTTCAAAAGTTAGATGTCGTTGCTATTTCCCAGATTGTGGATAGTATGAAGCTTATGTCATATGATTATTATGGCTCCTGGAGCGCTACCACAGGACATACCGCTAACTTGTACAATAATCCGGCAGATCCGGCATGGGGAGGGTGGAGCACCGACCAGGCGGTACAAGCATACCTTACAGCAGGGGTTCCCGCGAATAAAATAGTGCTGGGAGCAGCTTTTTACGGGAGAGGATGGAAAGGGGTTCCTGAAGGCGAAACTAATGGCCTTTTCCAAAAATATAAAGAAGCAACCTATCTTGATGGTATTAGTTATGGAGATATTAAAAAACTTCTTAATTCTTCCCGGAATTTTGTGCGATACTGGGATGATGTTGCAAAGGCTCCGTTTATTTACAATGGGGATGAGTTTATTACCTACAGTGATCCTCAGTCATTACAGGAATTGGCCCAGTATGCCGAGAAATATGGATGTAAAGGGGTCATGTACTGGGAATACGGTCATGACATAGAAGGGGAATTGCTCGAATCTCTCGCTCAACCTTTTATAAAGTAAGATACTATTTTAAGTAAGGCTCCCCCGAAAAGGGGGCCTTTTTGTTTGGGTTGATGGGGGTCCTTTTTGTAAAATGCAAAAAGAATTAAGAAAATTTATATCTTGCCTTCTTTTCTTATGCTCCTGATTGTATAATATGTATAATATTAGTAATAATTATGAACTCATCTATTCAGGACCTCATAGGTCTCGTTGGTTCTTTTATGTACGTCTTTTTGCTTATTGGGTTCGCTGGTTTTCTATCAAGAGGCGGAATAGTATCTTCCGCAACAAGCCGGAAGGTGGTGCATATTGGCGTATCCCACTGGTGGCTTTTTGCCATGTTCTGGATGAAAAGTCCCTTTGTCGCGAGCTTCGGGCCGGCGGTGTTTATTGTGCTTAATTGGCTCAGTATCCGACTAAATGTGTTCAGAGGCATGAACAACGATGATTCCCGACACAATTACGGCACCGTGTATTTTCCGATTTCCCTGTTGCTTTTAGTCCTTGCCGCATGGAACGGCTTGATGCCCAAATGGGTGGCAGGAACGGCTATATTGGTGCTGGGCTGGGGCGATGGTCTTGCGGCCCTGGTAGGTGAGGCACTCCGGAGCCCAGCGGGTACCGTTTTTGGCTCCCGCAAATCTTTGGCCGGTACTGTGGCGATGTTTTGTGTCTCCACGGTAGTGGTCTTTATCATGACCATGGTCTTTGAACCAAACAGTACGGTGTCTTTAGCGCTGGGACGAGCCCTGGGAACCGGTCTTGTTGCGGCCTATCTGGAAGTATTTTCTCCCTTTGGAACCGATAATCTTACTGTTCCTCTAGGAACGGCCCTGTATTTTCATTATCTTTCCCCCTTACCCATCAATAACATCTAATTTTTGTTTTTTCAGTTCTTGCGGTGGCGGCCTTTATAGCCTGGCTTACAAAAACCGTCACTACTGAAGGGGCCCTGGCAGGACTTGGTTTGGGGACAGTGGTTTTTGTGAGCACCGGTCTTGGTGGCCTTGCGGTACTGGCCGCATTTTTTGTTTCTTCCACCGTGGTAGGGCGTATTCGGCGGGAACAAAAAGAACGGCTTGGAATTGAGAGGATTCATGAAAAGGGTGACCGACGGGACGCTGTCCAGGTATTTGCCAATGGCGGAGTTGGTATGGGGAGTTCTATTTTATATGCCCTTACGGAAGAGCCTCTTTTTTTAGTGGCCTTTTTTGTATCCTTTGCAGCGGCCACTGCCGATACGTGGGCAAGTGAATTAGGAATTCTAAGCCGGCGAAAGCCTCGATCTATCATCAATCTAAAACCCCTAGAAAGGGGAATTTCCGGAGGAGTAAGCCTTATAGGCTTTGCGGCCTCTTTTGTGGGGGCCCTGCTCATCGCCTCGCTGGTGTTTGTTGTAGATCCTTCCCTGGCGCCACGATTCTGGACTCCCGTTCTTATCGGAGGCTTTATGGGCTCCCTCGTAGATTCAATTTTGGGAGCTACCCTACAGGCTCAATATCGTTGTGCCCAGACAGGACGGGTGGTAGAACGGCCCCTTTCAGGTTCGCTGAAAAATAGGCTTATCAAGGGAATCCCCTGGATGAACAATGATATGGTGAATTTCCTTTCAATCTTAACAGTAACGGTGACCATTTCTGTCTGGTTTGCCATAAGTCAGGGGTAACAAAGATCCGAAAAGTATACATGCGTAATGCCTCAAAATAAAAT